>DASUSP010000307.1:0-26818 GCA_036375035.1 Candidatus Limnocylindria bacterium | reverse complement strand
TACGTCGTGATCATGGTGATCGGTGATTCCGGGAACCCCGCCGTGTTCGGTGCCATTGGGCACGGCGGCGCCGAACGGATGATTGCGTACCCGGCCATGCTGTGGCTGATTGCGTTCGGCGGGTATCTGCTCGGCGCACCGACGGAGGACGTCGCTGGGTGACGCAACTCGCGGGCATTGACGGTCCGGCGGGGGCGTGGGCTGACCGTCGGCTTGATCCGGTTCAATCGAGGCAAGCAGCAGCGTCGAGGCGCTCCGGCGTCCTTCCGCACCTGTCGTTCTGCTGCGAGCTTCCGCCGGACCGCCTGACGGCCCTCTTCGCGGACGGGTCAGTTCTCGCCGATCTGGCGGCGCTCGGCGCGTCGGTCAGCCTAGCCCTCATCGATTTCAGCGCCGAGCGCGCGTCAGCGGTTCGGCGCCTCAACGAGGCCGGGGTGCCGGTCACGGCATGGCTGGTCTTGGAGCGGGGCGACGGCTACTACTGCACCCCGGACAATGCGCATTCGACGGCCCTGCGCTACGACGCCTTCAAGACCTGGTCGGCGGCGGAGCGGCTGTCGTTCGTCGGCGTGGCGTTCGATATCGAGCCCGCGATCCAGGAGCTGGAGGCCATGGCAGGTCCGGAAAGGGGACCGGTGCTTCGGCAATGGGCAGGGCGGCTCTTCGACCACCGTCGTCTGGGACGTGCGCTCGTTGTCTATCGCGATCTCCTGGCGCAGGTCCGTGCCGATGGCTACCGGACCGAGACCTACCAGTTCGGCACCATCGTCGAAGAGCGGGAGGCCGGCAGCGCCGTGCTTCAGCGGGCCGTCGGCTCCATGGACCTGCGAGCCGATCGCGAGTGGCTGATGCTCTACTCCAGCCTCCTCAACGACGTCGCGGCCGGCTTCCTGTGGAACTACGCCGGCGGGCGAGCGCGGCCGGCCGTCGGCGACACCGGCGGCACCGGACCCATCCCCGCCTTGAGCTGCGAGCAGTTCGCCCGCGACCTGCGGCTCGCTAGTCGGTGGGGAAATGAGATCGCGGTGTTCAGCCTTGAGGGCTGCGTGAAGCGGGGCTACCTCGCGAAGCTGCGCGACTTCGACTGGGACGAGCCGCCGGCCGAACCGGCCCTGGCGCGACCGATGCGCATGGCGCAGCCGGCCGTGCGCGCCATGCTCGCAGCCGCGGAGCATCCCCTTGTCGCCCTCGCCGCGCTCGTCGCAATCTGGCGCCTGCTGCGCCACCCGCGCCTGGCCCTCGGTTGGCTGGCAGCCGGTCTTGCGCACAACCTCCTCGTGCGCCCTCGGCTGCGCACCTGGGGGGCCACCACGGACGAGGCGCGGCGGAGCCTGCCCGGAGACGAGGTCATGCCAGTAGTCCGCGTCCAGCACACCCGCGCGACGACGATCGATGCGCCTCCGGCCGCGGTCTGGCCCTGGCTGGTGCAGCTCGGCTTCCGCCGGGGCGGCTACTACTACCCGGGTTGGATCGACCGGCTATGGGGGGTTGCCATCCGGCGGCGTTACCGGAGCGCTGAGTGGTATACCGACGAGAGCGTCGCCAACGTGAACGCCGATCGGATCATCCCCGAGCTGCAGGACCTGCGCATCGGCGACCGCATCCAGGACGGTCCGGACGGCTACTTCGAGGTGCGCGAGGTGATACCGGAACGGGCGCTCGTCCTCTACACCGCCCGCCACCCGCTCTCCGGTCGTCCACTGAATGCCAGCGATCCGCGCGTGGCGGCCTACGTGGAATGCTCCTGGGCGTTCGTCCTCGAGCCGACCGGCGACGACCGCACACGCATCCTGGTCCGCACGCGCGGCGACCACACACCCGGGCCGCTCGCGGGGCTCACGATGCTCGTCCTGTTCGAGCCGGCCGACTGGCTGATGCAGACGATCATGCTGCGCGGGCTCCGCAACCGCGCCGAGCGCGAAGCTCGCGCGGCCGACATGCGATGACGACATTCCCGCTGACGACGGCGATCCCAGGGACGCGCCAGCCGGGATGCGCCGTGGGCGAGGCGAAACGTCGCCGACGCTTGACGGTCGTTGCGGCGACTGGGCGAATCGAGATCAGGATGCATGGATCGACGGGATCGGGCAGAACGGCACTCGCCCGCTGAATAGGATCCCGCGTAGCGTCGGGGGCGAGGCCCGAACATCGCAACACGAGGGAGATATGGACGAGCAGCGCATCGCTGGCGTTCGCAGGCGCGTGCACCGGCTCCGGGAGTTCTACGTTCACCTCGCGATCTACCTAGCCGTCATCGGTGGAGCAGCCCTGCTCAACTGGATCTTCACGCCGACGTTCTGGTGGGTCCTGTTTCCGGCCATCGGGTGGGGGATTGCGATTGCCGCGCACGCGATCTCGGTCATCTTCGAGGATGCAGTCTTTGGCTCGGAGTGGGAGGAGCGGAAGACTCGCGAGTTGCTCCAGCGTCATGAGCGGCATAGTGGGAGCTGACGATGGCGTGTCGGCGGCTGATACCGACCGCCAGGCGAGCGCCAGCCGAATCGTCGTGTCTGCGTTCGGTGCTGTCGTGGCGTTTGCCGGCCTGGAGCACGGCGTCGGAGAGCTGCTCCAGGGACCGGTGACTCCGACATCCTGGGCGATCGAGTCCTGGCCGAACGCGGCGGCGTTCGAGATCCTCGCCGGGGAGCCGGCCATGACGATCGTGCCGAACCTCCTCGTCGCCGGAGTGTTGACGATCGTCGTTTCGCTGCTGTTCGGTGCCTGGGCCGTCTCGTTCGTGCACCGCTCCGGCGGCGGCCTGGTCCTCATCGGCCTGTCGGTCGCACTGCTGCTCGTGGGTGGCGGCTTCAGCCCGCCGATCATCGGCGTCGTCCTGGGCGTCGCGGCGACCCGCATCGGTGCTCCCTCGACCAGGCAACCGGGACCGATCCTTTCGGCGTTCGCGCCGTTGTGGCCCTGGGCGCTGGGTATCGGAATCGCTGCCTACCTCGGGCTGTTCCCAGGCCTGGTGCTGCTCAGCGGCGTCACGCGCGTCGCCGACGCGGCCGTCTACGGACTGGCTGGTACGGCGCTGCTGGCCATGCTTCTGGCTCTGGTCGCCGCGCGCGGTGCAGATCGGCGAAGGTCAAGCTGACTCGGCCCTTGAGGCAGGAGAACGACGAACCGGAAGCGAACAGCTAAGCGAACAGTCCCACGGCAAGCGCCCCGAAGCGAGCGTGACATGGGCGCTGAGCATCGGAATGTGGCTCCGAAGATTGTGGGTTCGAGCCCCATAGGCCACCCCACGCCTACGCTCAGCGAATGAGCCCCCGCCACGCCTCCGGGACGAAGCGGCGCGGCTACGCCCCGGAGACCAGCGCCCTCCGGAAGCGCCAGATGGCCAGGCTGAGAAGAGCCACAGCGAACGCGAGGAGCACGCCGATCTGGGGCAGCACCTGCATCACGCCGGCGCGTTCGTTGTCCAGCAGGTAGGCCCACGCGTCCATCGCCCAGGCGTGCGGCACGGCCCGCGCTGCGCCCTGCATGAATTCGGGGAATACCTCGAGCGGCACCATGGTGCCGCCCAGCAGGCCGAGCATCATGCCGAGCCCCGCTCCGAACGCGCTGACCTGCGATTCGTTTGTCACCAGCGCACCGATCATCATGGCGGCGCCGGCCGCTACGAGGGCGAACGATCCGATGATCGCCGCCGTGGCCCACGGATCCATCCAGTCCACTCCGAACAGGAGCGCGGACCCAATCACGATGAAGGCGCCCTGGAAGAGCGCGAACGCGTAGCGGCCCAGCGCCTCGCCGGCGATGACGGTGGCAGCGGACGTGGGTGTGGCGATGATCCGCCTCGATACGCCGAGCCGCCGCCCCATGACGAGGACGACGGCGCCAGTCATCGAGGTCAGGAAGGTGAACAGGATCACCTGGCTGTGCGCTCCCTGCGTGAATCCGCTCGGGTTCACGTCCCGCTCGGCCACCTGCTCCACGCCCACGTCGACGCCCGCGATGCCCGGCTGCGCCTCGCGCGCGGCGGCCAGGGCAGCGTCGAAGCTGATCCCGCTCACGTCGGCGGCCAGGCGCGCGGCACGGATCTGCCCGGCCTGCTCGGCGATCGCCTCGTCCACCGGTGTGCGCGCCACGCTGGCAATGTTCTTGGCCTGCGATACGTACTCGATGGTGGGGCTCTGGCCGCCCCGCAATGCGGCGTCGTACCCGGGCGGGATGATGAGCCCGATCTCCACGTACCCGCCCTCGACGGCGTCGCGGAGCTCGGCTGGGGTCTCGTAGCGGCGCACTTCCAGAGCGATGACCCCCATCGACATGCCGTCCACCAGGTCCTCGGCCAGTGGACCTGCACCATCCATGCTGACTCCTACACGCGCGCGGCCCATGCCACCGTACGTCATGCCGAGCACCACGATCAGGATCATTGGCAGCACTATGATGAAGAAGAGGCCCATTCGGTCACGCAGCGTGCGCCGCATGCTCGTCCAGGCGATCACGAAGACCTTCATGCCGGCACCAGCGTCCTTCGCGCTCTCAGCAGGCCAACCGATCCAGTCACCAGTCCCATCAGCACCATCACGCCCAGCGCCGGCGCGATGTCCGCCAGCGTCACCGATGGCAGCGTCATCTCGTCCACGGCGCGCAGGAACCACGCGTGTGGCGTGATCAGCGCGACGCGCGCCATCACCTCCGGCGATTGGCTGGCCGGGATGAAGACGCCGCCCACGGCGGCCATGCACAGCGCCACGATTGCGTTCAGGCTGCCCGCCTGCTCGGACGTCCGGGCGATGGTCGCCACGACGGCCGAGATCCCCATGGCGGCGGTCACGGCCGCGACGAGCAACGCGGCGACGAGGAGCGGCGGCCCCCAGGACGCTCCCACGAGGAACGTGGTCGCGATGACCATCACCGTCATCGCCAGCAGGCCCAGCACCATGCCAGCCAGCGCGCCGCCGGCGATGATCGCCGCCTGCGGGATTGGGGAGGCGAGGAGCCGGTTCAGTGTCCCGGCCTCGCGCTCGGCGAGCACCGCCAGGGCGCCGTATTGCGTCGCGAAGAAGACGAACATGATCGCCATGGCGGCCCCGTAGAAGGTGGCTAGCGAGGCCTGCGCCTGCGCCGCCAGCGAGTCGGTGACCGCGATTGGGCTTGGCTCGTGCATGGCGTCCATCACGCGCGCCAGGACCTCCTGGTCCACCTGGCCCCCGGTGTCGCCGATGGTATGGAGCGTGAGCTGCGTCGCGCCGACGTCGTTGGCGAAGCGGGTAACGCTGGCCCGCGCGATCTCACGGGGGGTGGCGCCCGATCCCGCGAGCACCGTTACCTCAGTCGCGTTGCCGGTCTGGACATCCGCCGTGAAGCCGGCGGGGATGAGGATTGCGGCGCCGGCGTCGCCGGAGTCGACGCGCTCGCGCGCGGTGGCGACGTCGGCGACCGGCTCGATGGAGGCGATGTCGGCCTCCACGAGGTAGCCCAGGACCTCATCGGTCAGGATGGTCGCGAGCTCGCCGCCGTCCTCGTCGACCACGGCCAAGACAGTGTGGACCCGGGGCGAGAAGTCCGGGATGATCATTGCGAACGCGGTCGCCAGGCCCAAAGGGGTCAGGATGGCGAAGACGATCGCGGAGCGGTCGCGCACTCGCTGTCGCAGGATGCGGCCGGCGATGACGAACACCGCGTTCATCGGTACTGCCTCCTCAGGCCCGAAGGGCCTTGCCGGTCAGGTGGAGGAAGACGGCCTCCAGGTCGGGCTCGATCACCTCGACGGCGTGCACCACAACACCTGCATCGGTCACCGACTCCAGCAGCCGGGGCAGGATGCTGCGCGCCTCGGTGGCCAGCACGTCGATCCGGTCGTCCTGGACGGTCGCCTCCCGGACGCCCCCCACGGCGCGGGCCGCGGCGGCTCCCTCCGCTAGCCGCCCATCCGCCGTGAGCATGACCTTGTCGAGCTGGCCGACCAGGGCCACCAGCTCGCGACGCGTGCCCTCGGCGATGATCCGACCCTGATCGATGATGCCGACCCGATCGCAGAGGCGCTCCGCCTCCTCCATGTAGTGCGTCGTGTACAGGATCGCCATTCCCTTCGCCGACAGCTGCTCCACGCTCTCGAGGATCGCGTTCCGCGACTGCGGGTCCACGCCCACTGTCGGCTCGTCGAGCACAAGCAGCTTTGGCCGATGGAGGAGGCCGATGCCGATATTCAGGCGCCGCTTCATGCCGCCGGAATACTTCTCCGTCCGGTCCTTGGCGCGATCCGTGAGCCCGATGACCTCCAGTACCTCGCCGATGCGCTCCGTGAGCTCTGTGCCCTTCATGCCGTACAGCCGGCCGAAGAACCGCAGGTTCTCGGCGGCGGAGAGGTCCGGATACACCGCCAGGTCCTGTGGGACGTAGCCGATGGCAGCCTTGGCGGAGGTGGTCGCAGGAGTCAGGCGCTGTCCGTGGACCATCACCTCGCCGGCGTCACGGTCCAGGATCCCGCACACCATGGAGATGCTGGTCGTCTTTCCGGCGCCGTTCGGGCCGAGCAGGCCGTAGGTCTCTCCCTCGGCAATGTGGAAGCTGACGTCGTCGACCGCCTGCCGCTTCCCGAAGCGCTTGCTGATCCCGGTGGCACTCAGGACTGTGGCGGGGGGCGCCGGGACCGGCGTCTCTTCGACGGCCCGCGGCAGCACCTGGCGGGCGGGAGGCGGGGGTGCCTGCATGACGGCCACGGTTGCGACTCCTTTTCTCGCGCGACGGTGCGGCGCCCGGCGGGCCCCTGGCTATCAAGCTGCCCGAGCCCGGACATCGCGTCTTCACCCCCGCGGGTGATTTTCGTTCGGCGTCTAGGCCTTTCGAGTCGGCGGTGTCGTACGGGCAGACCGCAAGGGGCCAATTGGCCCTACATGGTCCGCGCATCGATGAGTGAGGCTTCCTTCCATGGCGTGGGGACCCATGGCGCAGGCCGCACCGCAAGCTGCCGCCGACCGAATGACGGCCATCGCTATCCGCGATGTGGCGTTCCTGGTCGTGGTCTTCAGCGCCATGGCCGTCGTCTCGGTGGGCATGTGGATCCCGTACGCCAGGTCCGCCCGAGCGTCGACCGCCGGCGAACGACGAGCGTCTCCCGACAGCGGCGCGCGCGTGCCCGCGAGCTGACAGGGTGTTCCGGAAGCCGGAGGGCGGTGAGCGCCGCGCCACAAGCGACGGCGCAGAAGCTCGACTCGGCCGGACCCCGAGCACTTGGTTCGGTGCAACGCTGCTCATCGGCCTGCTGACCGGTGGCTACGTCTACAACCTGACGCTCATCCAGCTCGGGCTGCCGGACTTTGGGACTCGGGTGCTGGGCCTCCCGCGCGCCGACGTGGCCTGGATGATGGCCGGCCTGGCGGTCGTCACAGCCCTGACTGCGGTCGCGGTTGCAGGGGCGATGCTCCGATCCGGGAGGACGTCGTTCCGGGCCAAGCTGCGCATCGCGTCGGTGAGTGCGGCCGGGCAGGTCGTCCTGACGATGGTGCTGGGGCTGGTGGGGGATGCCGTGGGCCTGTGGGCCTGGATGCTCGTTGCCGGCGCGCTGCTGGGGGCGGGCATTCCGGCCGCGTTCGGGCTGGTGGTCGATCTCGTGCCGGTGCGCTGGCGCGGCTACGTCGCGGCGGCGGCCACGGCGATCGCCTACGCGCTGGCAGCGACGCTCAGCGGCGAGTGGCGCGCCGAGTCCTTCGTGGCCCTCCTCTTGCCGCCCATGGGCGTCGGCGCCGCGATCCTCCTCGTCTTCGCCTTCTGGCGTATGCCGTTCGCCGATGTGCTCGGCAGCCACCAGCGCGACGCTCGTTACGGGGTGGGTCGGTACGCGGGGGCCGGTGGCCAGCTGGTGCCCGCCCTCATCGCGCTGTTCGTCATCTTCTTTATCGACAGCTTCGGCTTCCTGCGCCTGGTCGAGACGCCCGCGTACCTGAACGCGGCCTGGCAGTCCGGCGAGACGGGGGACCGCGTCCTCATCGCCGGTGCCCACGTGCTCGGCGCGCTGGTGGCGGGGGTGCTGTACACCCACCTGGGTCATCGGTCCCTGCTTGGGTGGATCTTCGGGATCTTTGCCCTGGTTCACCTCATGTACCTGTTCGACGTGCGCCTGATGGGCGGGGGAAGCCAGGCGCTCGCCATGCCGGCGCTCTACGCCCTGGGGGTGAGCCTGTACACGGTGGTGAACTTCGCGATCTGGGCCGATCTCTCCAATGCGCGCACGGTCGTGATGCTGTCGGCCATCGGCGTGGCCGCCTCGGCCTGGACCGCGACCTTCCTGAGCACCGCTCTGGCGATCACTTGGAACCAGACGCGCCCGCTCGAGGAGCACCTCGAGTGGGTTGCCGCGCTGGCGCTCGTCGGCCTGCTGATCGTGGCGGTCGTGCAGGTGTACGGTCGGCGCCGGCCCGAGTCGCGCGTGCGAGCCTCATGAGACGAACCCTCGTCATTCTCGCGTTCGCCGGACTTCTCCTGGCCGGCTGCGGCGAGCAGGGGAGTATCGGCGGCCTGCTCGTCCTGGAGGGGGAGCACACGGTCGGGGCCGGCGAGACGCTGTACGGGGACCTGTTCGTCCTCGACGGCGAGGTGCTCGTCGCGAACGGCGGCCGGGTCACCGGTTCGGCCTTCGTGCTGGGGGGCACGGTCGAGATCGCCGGATCGATCGACGGTGACGTGGCGGTGGTCGGCGGCGACGTCGAGCTGACCGAGGACGCGGTGCTGCGTGGCGGGCTCCGGCGCGGTGGCGGGCAGGTCATGGTGGCGCCCGGCGCGTCGGTGGGATCAGAGCTGGTCTCGCCGGTGGCCGTGGACGCGGTGATCGGCCTGACCCGGCGCGCGGCCGAACCCGAGCAGCCGCCGGGATGGCTCGTCGTCCAGCTCCTGGCCATCGTCCTGTTCGCGGTGCTCGTGGCCTGGCTTGCGCCAGGAGTCGTCGCCAGGACGGGTGCGGCGGTGGCGCTTCAGCCGCTCGTGCCGCTGGCAGTGGGCGTGCTGGCGCTCATCGTCGGTCTCTCGCTCCTCGTCTTCATGGTCTTCACCGTGGTGCTGATTCCGGTGGCGCTGCTCATGGCTCTGGCCGCCATCCTGGGCACGGCTGTCGGCGTCGTTGGCCTTGCGCAGCGTGCGGTTCGCCAGCTGGCGGGGGATGGGTCGCTTGGTGGACGAGGGGTTCTCCAGGCCGCCGTCGGCACTGCCACTCTGGCAATCGCCTTGTGGCTGGTGTCGCTGCTGCCGATGATCGGCGACATCGCGACCGCGGCCGTCGTCACGGCGGGACTTGGAAGCTGGCTCGTGACACGCTTCGGGACGCGTGACCTGGTGCTTGGCTCGGCCTGACTCCGGCTGGCTCCAGCGCGGCGCGACGGCCATCAGGCCCGAAACCGACCGATGGCCCCATCGGTCCGGGCCGGTTGGCCTTGGCCTTCCGCGGTCCGATTGTCGACGCTGGGAGGGCCGGGCGGCCACCGAAGGCGCGTCCGCCACCGACCAGCCAAGGGAGCCGAACGATGACCATCGGACAGCGGCTGGCGATCGGCGATCTCCTCGCCTCGCTGGCCCTCATCCTCGCCGCAGGGGCCTCCGCCGCCGGCCTGCTCTGGCCGGAGCTGTACCGCGACAACGCCGCGATGACCGCGCAGGCGCGCGGGACGGACCTCGCGACCCTGCTGGTCGCGGTGCCGGCACTGGGGGTCGGGCTCTGGCTGGCGCGGGCCAGATCGCGGGCCGCGCAGCTCATCGTGCTCGGCATGCTCGGCTACCTCGTGTACGCCTACGCCATCTTTGCCTTCCAGGTCGTGATCAATCCCGCCACGCCGGCGTACATCGTCATCCTGGGGCTGGCGGCCTGGTCGCTCCTCCTCCGCCTCCCGGTGCTGGGGAGCGCGGCCGAGGCGGGCGTCGGTGCCCGGCTGCCGCGGCGCGTCACCGCGGGGTTCCTTGGCCTGATCGTGTTCGCCTTCGGCGGCCTGTGGCTGTCGGAGATCGTCGGTGCCATCGGCAGCGGGGCGCTGCCGGCATCGGTCAGCGACCTGGACCTGCCCACGTCGGCCGTCTACACACTGGACCTGGCCTTCCTGCTGCCGGCGATGGTCGTGGCCGGGCTGCTCCTGATCCGGGGATCCGCTCTGGCCGCGCCGCTCGCGGTCGCGCTGCTCGCGTTCAGCGTGGGCATGGTGCTTAGCATCCTGGGCCTCTTCGTCTTCCAGGCGCTGGATGGCATTGCCGTGGATCCGGTGATGGCGGCCGTGTTCACCGTCATCGGGCTGGTGGCATTCGTGCTGGCCGTGGCCGGGTCGCGACCGCCGAGCACGACGGCGGGCGAGGCTGCGGTGGCCGCACGGCACGCGACGGGCGCGGGGAGGGTCGCATGACCAGGAGGTATCGCGTCAACTGGGCCACGCGCCTGGTCAACCGGCCGTTCGCCTGGCTCGCACGCCGGGGACTCCGTCGGCCGGCTGACCGACCAGGGTCCGATGTGAACAACCTGGCTCGAACCCTCGAAAGCTAGGCGCCCGCGAACTCGCGCTCGAGCATCCCACGGCGGCCGGCGCGGACGTACGATGCCGTCATGAAGACGTCGGTACCCGACCGGCTCGACGCCTGGTGGGGCCCGGCGTTCGCGTTCCTCGCGGTAGGACTCTTCTCGGCGGCGGCGGCCCTCCTTGGTCAATACGGGCATTTCGCCGCCCCGCTGCTGCTGCTGATGGCGGTATTGGTGACGGCGGTTCGCCATGGTCGAGGGCCCGCGATCCTTGCGGCGCTGGTCGGGTTCGGCGCGCTCAACTTCCTGTTCATCGATCCGCGCTACACCTTCACGGTTGCCGAGCCGGATGGATGGATCGTGCTGGGCTCTTTCTTGGCCACCGCCCTGATCGCCGGGCAGCTGGCGGGGGACGCCGTGCGCCGGGCCCGCGAGGCGGAGGACCGGCGCCGCGAGACGCAGACGCTGTACGAGCTTGTCCAGCTCTCCTCGCGCCCCGACCTGGCGGCCGCGTGGCCGCTCATTGCCGAGCGGCTTTGCTCTGAGCTGGGAGCGCGAGGGGTGAAGATCGACCTGGACGTACCCCTGCGAGCCGAGGCCGAGGCGGCCATCGCCGGCGACGACGAGGCGCGTGCATTCCTGGCGATGGTCGACCTGTCGAGCCACCCGAGCGAGGTGATGACGCGGACCGAGGGGGAGTCCGATGGCCGCCGGCGCGCGGAATCGAGTCCGTGGCTGGTGGTGCGGCCACCGACCAGCGCCGGCCACCGCGGAGGGCTCCACCTTCGACGGGCCGAGATGCGCGGAGCCGCGGGACGCGTGGGATGGCTGCTGGTGGCCGTGGAGCCCAACGCACCTCCCTTCGACCCCATCCAGAATCGTCTGCTGGTGGCAACCACGGCTCAGTTGGCGCTGGCCGTCGAGCGCGCCAGGGCGCGGAGAGCCGCGGTGGAGGCAGAGATCCTGCGACGCACCGATCTGCTTCGGGCCAGCCTCCTGGACGCCGTGTCGCACGAGCTGCGAACGCCGCTGGCGTCCATCATCGCGGCGGCAGGCTCGTTGCGCGACACCGAGGTGACATGGACCGATGAGGAGCGCGAGGCGTTCGCACGGGCCATCGAGGGCGAGGCGCGAAGACTTGATCGCATCGTCGGTAACCTGCTGGACATGAATCGCCTCCAGAGCGGGTCGCTCGTGCCGTCGCGCGAGTACTACGACCCCGGCGAGGTGGTGCGCGAGGCCGTCGGCCGACTATCAGGGGCGCTGGGCGCCAATCGCCTGCGCCTGGACGTGCCTGCTGAGCTGCCGGCCGTCCTGCTCGACCCGGTCGAGATCGAGCAGGTTGTCGCCAACCTGGTCGAGAATGCCGCGCGCTACTCCCCGGACGGGACGACGATCGACATCGTGGCGCGGGCCGAGCCCGGTCGCGTGCGCATCGAGGTGGCCGATCGCGGGCCGGGGATCAGTCAGGCGGCGATGTCGCGCATCTTCGAGCCGTTCTACCGCGGGGCGGAAACGCACGGCGGCAAGGGCCTGGGACTGGGCCTTGCCCTGTCTCGTGGCCTGATCGAGGCTCATGGCGGGCGCCTGTGGGCCGAGAACCGGCCGGGCGGCGGAGCACGGTTCATCTTCACGCTGCCCGGTAACGAGGGCGACCCGGATGTGGCCGCCATCCCAACCGCAGGCCGCGAGGCGGAGGATGCGCGATGAGCCGCGTGGCTGGTGAGCGGGTCCTGGTGGTCGACGACGACCCGACGATTCGCGAGGTCATCGGTCGCACCCTGCATCGGCACGGCTACGACGTCGTTATGACGGCCACGGTGACCGAGGCACTGGAAGCGGAGCGTCGCCGACGCCCGGACCTGATCATCCTCGACCTCGGCCTGCCGGATGGCGAAGGCACGGAGGTCATCGACGCAGTCCGAGCCCACCGCCCCACGCCGATCATCGTGCTCTCGGTCAGGGGCCGGGAACGGGACAAGGTGGACGCCCTCGATCGCGGCGCGGACGACTACCTGACCAAGCCGTTCGGCATCGACGAGCTGCTGGCTCGCATCCGCGCGACGCTTCGAAGAGTCCAGCGTCGGCCATCCGGCGCGGAGGTGATCGGCGCCGGACCGCTTCGCCTCGACCTGCCGAAGCGGAGGGTCACGGTGGCTGGCGAGGGCGTTGAGCTGACGCCGACCGAGTACGAGCTGCTCCTGGCTCTGGCCGAGGCCGATGGTGGCGTGGTCACGACACGCCGCCTGCTCCAGCGCGTATGGGGGCCCGAGTACGGCTCCGAGGCGCACTACGTCCACGTCTACGCGGCGCGCCTCCGGTCGAAGCTCGGGGCTGCACACGACCGACTCACCACCGAACCGGGGGTGGGCTACCGGCTGGAGGTCGACCCGACCTAAGTCCGCGCGTAGAGCAAACATTGATGTGCGGTAAACAGCGTTGACACATCGTTGAGGCGCGGCGCCCGACGATGAAGCCATGCAACCCAGCGTTTTCGTCGACGGAGTATCGACCGAGGGCGACATCTTAAGGGCGCTCAATCGTGCCGCCGACATCCTTGCGCCGGGCGCCGGGCGGGCGGATATCGCCTCTGTCAGCGTCTCCGGGAGGCTCCGCCCCGATGCCGGCTCAGCCCTGGCCCTGCTGCGCCTGGCCGAGGGCGTTGCTGCGGGCCGTCACCTGCGTCAGCTCGTGCACCTGTCTGGCGACGCCTTCGTCGTCACGCTCTCGGCGGCAGACGACGCGTCATGGTGAGTCACCGCGCCCCGCGGAACGACGCCGCGGAGCCTTCGCAGTCCCGCTGGCAGCTCCAGGAGCGGCAATGGATGCACGGCCGGCTGCCGGGGAGCCCCTACGTGCGCATCGTGCGCCCCTTCGCCCGCGAGTTTCGGCCTGACGCGCAGGGGCACCTGGTAGCCACCGAACGCGTGCTCCAGCCGAGCGGACGCTTCGGCCGGCTGGCGGAAGGGATCCGACGGTTCGCGGTCGGCCAACGGATCGAGTCTCAGCACGAGATGACGGAGCGGGTCGGCGTCCTCAAGGGGCTGGCCATTTTCGCATCGGACAACATCTCGTCCTCGGCCTATGCGACCGAGGAGATCATGAGGGTCCTGATCCTCGCCGGCGCCGGACTGCTGGTCTTGACCATGCCGATCACGATCGCCATCGTGGCCGTACTGGCGGTGGTGGTCACCAGCTATCGGCAGATCATCCGGGCATACCCCGGCGGTGGCGGCTCGTACGTGGTCGCTCGCGAGAATCTCGGGAGGCTGCCCGGCCTCACAGCGGCGGCCGCGCTGATGACCGACTACGTGCTCACCGTCGCTGTCTCCATCGCCGCCGGTGTCGCCGCGCTCACGTCGATCTTCCCGGGGCTCTTCGAGCAGCGTGTCCTGCTTGGCGTCCTCTTCGTGGGCGGGTTGTGGGTAGGCAACCTGCGCGGCATCCGCGAGAGCGGGACCGTATTCGCGGTGCCGACCTACATCTACCTGGTTGCCATCTACGGCCTGCTGGTCTTCGGCCTGTGGCTGACGGCCAGCGGCAGCCTGCCCGCGTACCAGGCGCCACCCGGCTGGGCAGAGGCGCACGGGGGCGAAGCGCTCGGCATTCTCCTGATCCTGCGTGCCTTCTCGTCCGGATCGGTGGCGCTCACCGGCACCGAGGCAGTCTCGAATGGCGTGCCGGCCTTTCGCCCGCCGGAAGCGAAGCACGCGGCCCTCGTCCTGGTTCTGATGGGAACGGCGTTCGGCACCATCTTCCTGGGGATGAGCCTCATCGCGTCTCAGCTGGGCGTGCTTCCCGACCCGTCGGAGCAGACCACGATCGTCAGCCAGATAGCCGCCACGCTGACCGGGGACGGCAGCCCGTTCCACTACCTGATCCAGCTCTCAACCGCGCTCCTGCTGGTCCTGGCGGCGAACACCGCCTTCAACGGCTTCCCGCGCCTGGCCAGCATCCTCGGCAGCCATCGGTACCTGCCTCGCCAGTTCCAGTTCCGCGGTGATCGGCTCGCGTTCAGCTTCGGCATCGCTGTCCTGGCCGTCCTTGCCGCCGGGCTGATCACCCTCTTCCAGGGCAGCGTGACCAATCTGATCCCGCTCTATACGGTGGGGGTCTTCCTGGCCTTCACCCTGAGCCAGGTCGGGATGGTCCGCCACTGGTGGATGCTCCGCGACCAGGATCCGGCCTGGCGTCGACGGGCGACGCTGAACGCCATCGGCGCCGCAGCCACCGGCACGGTGCTTGTGATCGTGGGCGTCGCGAAGTTCGCGCTCGGCGCCTGGGTGGTCCTGGTCCTCATCCCGCTACTCATCGCCATGATGTGGGGCATCCATCGGCACTACGCTCGCGTGGAGAAGGACCTGGCGGTCGACTGGAGCCTGACTCCGCTGCCCAGGATCTCCGCTCCCTCCGTCATCGTGCCGATCGCTCGGCTCGACGGCGCAGCGCTCCGCGCGCTGGCCTATGCGCGCTCGATCGCATCCGAGGTCACGGCCGTCCACGTCACCGATGACCGCGACGGGATCGAGGCCTTCAAGAACGCCTGGGATGCGTGGGGTGAGGACGTCCAGCTGGTGGTGGTCGAGTCGCCGTATCGGTCACTGATGCGTCCGCTGCTGGCCTACATCGACGCCGTCGACCGGCTCGACCCGGCCGCGCCGGTCACCGTCGTGCTGTCCGAGTACGTGCCACGGCACTTCTGGGAGTACGCCCTCCACAACCAGACCGCCCTGCGGCTGAAGCTGCGGCTCTTCTTCCGGCCGCGAACCGTGGTGATCGACGTGCCGTACCACCCCGCCGCCTGACCTCGCCGCTTACTAACCCCGTCCGCTCGCGCTCGCAATCTCCCCGATGATCCGGGCCAGGTCCGCCGGGCGCGACCACATCGGCCAGTGGCTGGTTGGCAGGTCCACGAATTCGATGTTGCGCACCTCGGCCATGCCGGCCAGCCAGCCGGGGTTGTGCTCCCGATGGTAGGCCCGGTACTCCTCGGCCGAGAAGGCGGTGCAGATCATTGTGCTGGGCAGGTCCAGCCGCGCCTCGTTGGTGAGCGGCATGGCCTCCCGCAGCACGCCGCCCGGCTCCGGCACCCCGCGGCGCATGAAGGTCTCCAGCTGCTGGTCGCTCAGGCCGTCCAGGTTCTCCTCGGCGCGCAGCTCCTCCAGGGACGGCATCGGCTTCTCGACGCCGTCGAACTCGGGATCGGGGGCGCCGATCCCCGGGGCGGTGTCCACGTAGACCATGGCCGCGATGCGCTCCGGACAGCGGTCACTGGCCGCGTAGCCGGTGTAGCCGGCGCCGCTGTGCACGGCCAGGATTGCGGGCGCCGGGGCGGCGCGCAGGGCGGCACAGATGGCCTCGACATGGTCGGAGGCGGTGACGGCCGACCGATCGGCATCGGCCGACTCCAGGCCGGGGAGTGTCAGTGCGGTGACGTCGTGGCCATCGGCGCGGAGCAGGTCGGCGACCTCATCCCACGCCCAGCCGCCCAGCCACCAGCCGGGAACCAGGATGATTGGTGTGGATGTCATGGACCGATGCTACCTGCCACTCCTGACAGCGGCTGTCCGGTTTGAGATCGAACTGCGCGGCCGCTACGAGGGTAGTGTCGGCATCGGAATCGTCGCCGGAGGTGCAGCGTGGCCCACAACCCGTGGCAGAAGCCACAGCCTGAGCTCGTTGAGCGCTTCCACGAGGCCGTGGCTGGGATCGAGGGACTGGAAGTCCGCAAGATGTTCGGTTTCCCGGCCGGGTTCGTGGGCGGAAACATGGCCGTGGGACTGCACCAGGACACCTTCATCGTGCGGCTGCCGGAGGAGGAGCGGCAGGCCCGGCTTGCCGAGGGCTGGTCCCTGTTCGAGCCGATGCCTGGGCGGCCGATGCGCGAGTACGTCGCGCTCCCCGCGGAGGTGGCCGCCGACGCGACGGCGTCACGCGCCTGGATGGAGCGTGCTGCCGCCCATGTCCGAACCCTGCCCCCAGAGGAGCCCAAGCCCCGGAAGCGTCGCGGGTCGGCCGGCGGCGCCTGACGTCCGAAGCCTGGTGGCCGATGCGGTCTTGTGCGGCAAGCGCGGGGTCCTGGTCTGGTAATCGCCCCCGAAGTCAACCTCCGGCCCTGCCCGGGGGGCCGTCTGGCCGTAGTCCCTCGGTCCCGCCGGTTGCGAAGGTGGAGCAGGAAACACATCCACACCAGGAAGGGAGACCCGTGGCGACCCTGACCAACCAACATGCCCTGCAGTCGGCGGCACGTCCGACGGCCTGGACGGCAGGCCTGCGACTGCCCGGCGTCGGGTTCTTCGTGCTTTCTGCAGGCTTCATGACCGTGATCATGCTGGCCGCCTCGATCGCGCCCGGCTACGACTACAACGCCGCCGCTATCAGCGACCTGGGGGTGATCACGGAAACGGCGTTGCTCTTCAACATCACGCTGATCGTCGTGGGTCTCCTGAACCTGGTCGCCGGCTACGCCTTCTACCGGCACCATCGCCGTGGCTGGCTGCTGGCGATCTACGCGCTGGCGGGCCTGGGAGCCGTCGGTGCGGGCGCCATCCCGCTGGGGACCAGCGACCTGCACTCGCTGTTCGCCCTGGCCGCCTTCGTGTTCTTCAACGTGGAGGCGATCGGCACCGGGTTCGTGCTGCACGGCCCGATGAAGCCGATCTCGTGGCTGGCCGGGGTGGCCGGGCTGGCCTACGTGGTGATCATGATCATCGGCGACTCGGGGAACACGGTGGTCTTCGGGGCCATCGGGCATGGCGGCTCGGAGCGCATGATCGTGTACCCGGTGATGCTCTGGATGCTGGCCATGAGCGGCTACCTGATGGCCGGTACGCCGGCGGAGGATCGGGGACGCGACTGAGGCTGCGTCACGCCCCGTCGCCGAGCCGGTGCAGCTTCAGGACGTTGGTCCTGGCAGCGCCGAACGGGATCGAGGCAACGAGCACGACCTCGGCGCCGGGCGCGAACCCCGCCTCGCGAAGCGATCGGTCCATGAGCTCGATCATCTGATCGGTGTCGGCAGGGACCGATGAGGCGACCGGGACCACGCCGCGCAGCAGCGCCAGCTGCCTGACGACCGCGCCGTCGGGGGACAGGGCGAGGATCGGGCGGCCGGGGCGCAGCCTGGCCAGCAGCCGCGCGGTCGTGCCGGTGCGCGTGAAGCAGGCGATGGCCTGCAGAGCCGGATCGCGGCGCTCGCGCACCAGGCCCACGGCCGCCGCCGCGATGGCGGCGGCCGAGCCATCCTCAGCGGGGTCCGTCGGCGCGGGGCGATGGATCATCGATGGATCGGCCTCGGCCGCCTCGCAGATCGAGGCCGCCGCGCGGGCGGCCAGGACCGGGTACGCGCCGATCGCCGTCTCGGCGGAGAGCATCACCGCATCGGCCCCGTCCAGGACCGCGTTGGCGACGTCGCTGGCCTCGGCGCGCGTTGGGCGCGGGGCGTTGACCATCGACTCCAGCATCTGGGTGGCGACCACCACTGGTACGCCGGCCGCCACGCTGGCGTCGATCAGCCGCTTCTGGATGAGCGGCACCTCCTCGAAGGCGATCTCCACGCCCAGGTCGCCGCGGGCCAGCATCAGCGCATCGACCTCGGCCAGGATGGCCGGCAGCTGCTCCACGGCGCTGCGGGTCTCGATCTTGGCCATGATCGGCGCGGGTGGCTCGCCCATGAGGTCCCGCAGCTCGCGGACGTCGCCGGCGGTGCGCACGAACGACTGGGCCACGTAGTCGGCGCCGATGGCCCGGATCGTCTCGAGCGCCGCGCGGTCTCGATCGGTCACGGCCGGCAGCTGCAGCCGCTCGGACGACGCGTTCAGCCCCGCGCCGGACCGCACGTCGTCGCCGCGCACGACCTCGGTCTCCAGCACATCGCCGTCCCGGCCGGTCACCCGCAGCTCGACGGCGCCGTCGGCGAGCATGATCCGGTCGCCCTCGTCCAGGTCGGCGGCGAGGGTCGGGTGCGTCGTCTCGGCGCCGTCGGGCGGCCGCTCCCCGGGTCCCAGCCGGAAGCGCTGCCCAGCTGCGAGCTCCACCCCGCCGGCCGGCAGCTCTCCCAGCCGAACCTTGGGTCCGGGCAGGTCTGCCAGGATGGCGACCACCCGACCCTGCTCGTCGGCCGCGCGGCGCACGGCATCGGCAGCTCGGAGGTGGTCCGCATCGGTCCCGTGCGAGAAGTTGAGGCGCGCCACGTCCATGCCGGCCTCCACCAGCTCGTGCACGCGGTCGACGGAGGCCGGACCGATGGTGCAGACGAGCTTGGTGCGACGCATGCCCGAAGCCTAGCCGACCTCCATCACCAGGCCCGGCCGCGCCACCTCCAGCGGACCCTCGAAGTGCTCGCGAGCGGCCCGGAGTGCTGCCTCCGCATCGGTCCCGGGCTGAAGGTGGGTCAGGACGAGTGTCCGCACGCCGGCGTCGGCGGCCTGCCTACCGGCGTCCCGCGCGCTGGAGAGGGCGCCGCGGGTCTCCTCCGGAACCTCGTCGGCGAAGGTGGACTCGGCCAGCAGCAGGTCCGCGTTCCGAGCCAGGCTCACCAGCTCCTCCGACGGCCCGCAGTCGCCGGTGTAGGCGAGCGACGCGCCGCCGGCGGTGATGCGGAAGCCCGCGTTCGGGCGCGGGTGCGGGAGTGGCGCCGTGCGGATGCGGAACGGCCCGATTGCCAGCTCGTCGCCGGCCTCGAATTCGTGCAGCGCGATGGCTCCGTCCAGCCATTCCGGCCGGTCCAGCGCCAGCACGGCGTCGAGCGCGCCCGGCAGCGCGTGGACGGGGAGCGGCCCGGGCGGTTCGGCCGCCAAAACGCGGGCGCGGAGCAGCGGGTTGAGGTCGGCGCAGTGGTCCGGGTGGCCGTGGCTGACCAGGACCTCGTCGAGGCGTGGGGCGTCGGGCCGGGAGAGGGCGGTGGCCACGCCGTAGCCGGGGTCGATCAGCAGGGCGAAGCCACCCTCCTCGACCACGTAACCGGAGCACGGCTGCCCGTCCCCGGGATAGGCGCCGCAGCCGCCGATGACGGTGAGCCTCACCCGGGGAGGATAGCGGCGCCGGCCACCCGGCCGACGCCGCCACCGTTACGCGGAACGGGGTCTAGGAGACGATCTTCCAGGTGGCCCGGGGCGTCTTGCCGGGTCGCCCGGCGAAGGCGTAGTACCAGTCACGGTACTTGCTGAGGCGCACCTGGCCCGATGCGAATGGATGCGACGCCTTGATGTCCATGCCGTGGAAGCCATCCCCCTCGCGGAAGATGCGGCCGTACGTCCAGTCGCGGTGCCGCAGCATGCGGCGCACCAGCTCGTCCTGGTCCGCGTAGTTGGTCGCGAAGAACGCCGAAGCGCCGGTCTTCAGCGGCGTGCGGCTGTAGTAGGCGACGTGCTTCTTGGCCACCTTGCTCGAGGCCAGGCCCACCCAGCCCTCGTTCGAGCCGGCGGCATAGCAGGTCTGGCCGTAGACCATGACCCAGCCGGGAGCGGGACGGGTGTTGTTGCGGATCCAGGCCTCGCCGTAGTACTTCAAGGTGCCGTTGCTCCACGAGTCGGCGTGGGTTCCGTAGGCGTTGGGTCCCTGCAGGCCCCAGCCGTTCTGCTTCTCCGGGCTCAGCGTGGAGGTGTACGGGTTCGGGTAGCCGTTGCCGTGGCCGAAGTACACGACGATGTTGGCGTTGCGCACCGCGCTCTTGACGTTGGACGGCGTGGCGTTCGGCGAGTACGCCTTGGAGACCCGCGCGCCCTGGGCCTTTGCGGCAGCGGCGACGTCATTGGCGAGGCGGATGTACGTGGACGTCAGCGATCCGGTGGGACCCACGATGATCGCGACCTTGGGAGCGGTCGCTGCCTGCGCCGGTGGAGCGAAGGCGAAGGAACCGATGAGGACGGCCGCGCCGAGCAGGGCGGAGCCGAGCCGGCGCAGCCGGCGAGGGTTGTGGACATCGGGCAACAGGAGATTCCCCCTTGCGTGACTGGACGGCGCGAGCACACCCCTGTCAGCGGCCGCGAGTCACAGGAGAGCTCGGGCGGGTTTCCAGTGGGCGTGGTGCGTCGGCGCTCTCCGGTCAGGCGACCGGGGCTCGGGAAGCACCTGGAAGCGGAACGCGAGGTCGTGCCTTTGATTGTGAACGCCGGGTCCGTGTTGGTCGCCGGCTGTCGGAAGGATCCTCGCCGCGCGGGCGGGCTTCTACCCCCGCATCGTAACGGGTCACGGCTGGCCCTGCCGTCACGTCAGTGAAGGGGCGAGCGCCTGCCCGCCGTGGCGGGCGAGCCCCAGGTACGGCACCGGTGCGAGGCGCTTGCGGGACTTTGCGACACTGACCGCAGGCGTTCGTGGAGTTCGAAATGACGTTCCATTGGGGTGATGGCTGGATCTGGGTGGTCAGCCTGCTGCCGATCCTGTTCTGGATCGGGGTCCTGTTGCTGGGGGTGATCGTCGTGGTTCGGCTCATCAACCGGGATCGAGCCGGCATGCCGGGATACGGCAGCGACTCCGCCGAGGAGATCCTGCGCCGCCGGTTCGCGGCCGGCGAGATCGACGCCGACGAGTACGAGCGACGCCTGGAGATCCTGCGCCGCCGCTGAGGCACGCCCCCGACGTAGTCGCGCAGCGCGTCGCGGGAAAGTCTTCAGATGCCATCATCCCGCCAGGAGGCGACATGTTCGCGGAGCTCGAGCGCATCAACCGCCGTCCGACGCCGTTCTCCTGCCGCACCATCCGGGAGCTGTGGGCCGACCCGCACATCTCGGAGCAGATGCTGCGGTACCACCTGGACGCATCGGTCGACGCCGCCTCGCGGAGCGCCGAGTTCATGGACCGATCCGTCGCGTGGATTTCCCGCACCTTCTCGCTCGGCGATGGCACACGGGTGGTCGACCTGGGGTGCGGCCCGGGGCTCTACGCCAGCCGGCTGGCGCGAACCGGGACGGCCGTGACCGGGGTCGACTTCTCGCCGCGCTCGATCGCGTACGCGCGCGAGGCTGCCGATCGGGCCGGGCTGAGCGTCCGTTACGTGATGGCCGACTACCTGTCCTGGAGGCCGGACGAGCGGTTCGACCTGGCACTGATGATCTACTGCGACTACGGCGCCATGGCCCCCCAGCAGCGTAGGCGGCTGCTCGAGCGGGTGCGTGACCTCCTCGAGCCGGGCGGCGCGTTCCTCTTCGACGTGTCGTCGCTCGCCGCCCTGGCCGATCTGGAGGGGGCCGCCGCGTATGCGCCAAGGCTGATGGACGGCTTCTGGTCGCCGCGCGAGTACTTCGGCTTCCTGAACACCTTCAAGTATCCCGATGAGCGCGCCTCGGTGGACCGATACGAGATCGTGGAGGCTGATCGGACTCGGACGTTCTGCAACTGGGTCCAGTACTACGACCCCGAGTCCTTGGCCGCCGAGCTGGGCGAAGCCGGATTCATCGTCGCAGAGCTGGTAGGCGACGTGGCCGGCGCGTCGTTCGACCCGTCGACGCACGAATTTGCCGTGGTGGCCAGGCCGATCGCCGGAGAGTGACGTTCGGCACAGCCCATAGCTCAGGCCACGGCCGCTCCGGCCTCGATCGTGGCCAGGTTCGACTGTGCGAACGGGCTCGCTCGCGCAGCCTCCCGCAGGGCGTCCAGCGGCAGCAGCTCGAGGCGCGCGACGGTGGCCGCCAGCATCATCAACGCCAGGTCGCCGCGGCCGATCCGGGTAGGAGCGGAGGCGGGGTCGATGACGACGACGCGTGCTTCGGTCTCCACCTCGGCGAGCTCTGGCACGGTGACGACCGTGGCATCAGCCGACATGCGCGCCAGCATTGGCCGAGCCTTCCGCAGCCCGTCCTCGCTGAGGACGAGGAGCACGTCCGGCACCGCCACCGTGGTCAGCGGCAGCTCCACCGGGGAGAGGACCAGCTCGGCCAGGCTGTGGCCGGTCTTGACGGTGACCGGGTAGTCGTCACGCTGCGTGACCCACAGGCCGGAGCGGATCGCCGCCTCGCCCACCAGCCGCGCGGCGCTGAGCACCCGTCCGCCCGCGGACCCGGCCACCACCACGGAGAGCGGCCGCTCCAACGTGGCGGTGAACTCCACCGGGATGGCGCGTGGCTCGACCGGGGGCGCATCGGCCGCGTGGGCGCGGCGGTAGGCATCGGCATACTCGGCGACCTCGCGGTGGAAGAGGAGGCCCGGCTGCAGGCCGGCATCGGTCATGAGGGCTTCCATGGCCCTGCGGTTGAATCGGTTCGCCTTCACGAAATAGGCGGTGCACAGCTCCCAGACGTCCAGCAGCGCGAAGCCGGGAGCCTGGATCGCCGCGACCAGGTGGTCAGTGAGCCCCTCATCCCACTGCGTGCCGCGGTACACGTAGGAAGCGCCGTTCACGCCGACGGTGGCGCAGATATCGAGCGGGTGCTCCAGGTTGCCGCCCGGCGTGGTGGAGGTGATGGCGCCCTCCGGGGTGGTGGTCGAATGCTGGCCACCGGTCATGCCGAAATTGAGATTGTTCATGACGACGACGGTCAGCCCGATGTTCCGCCGCGCGGCGTTGACCAGGTGCGTGCCGCCGATCCCGGTTCCACCGTCGCCCATGACCACGATCACCTCCAGCGACGGGTCCGCCAGCTTGATCCCGGACGCGTACGTGACGCTGCGCCCGTGCAGGCCGTGGAAGGCGTTGGTGGTGAAGTACTGGTCCGACAGCCCCGAGCAGCCGATGTCGCTGACGATCACCACCGTGCGCGGGTCGCGACCCAGCCGCACCAGCGCCTCGTCCAGCCTGTCCAGGACCGATCCGTGACCGCAGCCCGGGCAGAACGGGTAGGGGAGCGCGTTGCGGAGGGTCGTGGCGGTCATGCGAGGGCCCCCAGGAGCTCCTCGATGCCGATGAGCTCGCCGTCCACGCGGTTGACGCCGATGACCCGGCGGGCGCCCGCCAGGCGCTCGATCTCGCGGCGGTACTGGCCAAGGTTGAGCTCCGGCACGACGACCCGCTCGATTCCCTCCAGCGCGGCGCGGATGGCGCGCTCCGGGACGGGCCACAGGGACTGCATCACCAGGCTGGAGAGGGTGCCGCCGGTCGCTCGGATGCGCTGCACCGCGGCGCGCGCCGCCCCGGCGCTCACGCCGTACGAGACGAGGAGGTCGCGCGCGCCGGGCTGGAGGTCGGCGTCCACCAGCTCCAGCTCGTCGAGGTGCTCGTCGATCTTGGCCGCCAGGTGCCGGTTCAGCGCGTCCACGGTCGGCGGGTGCTTGCTGATCAGCGCCGCCTCGTCGTGGGTCGAGCCGGTGAAGCGCAGCGGCTCACCGGTGCCGTAAGCGTGCATCGGCGGGACATCGCCCGCTGGCTCGTAGCGGTAGGGTGCGCCGGTCGTGGCCAGGACGCGTTCGCCGACCCGCACCGGCGGGAAGGCCGATGCCTCGACGGTGGCCAGGGTCATGGCCACCTCCTTGTCGGCGACCAGGAAGACCGGGCAGCGGAACCGCTCGGCCAGTTCGAAGGCCCGCGCGGTCAGGGCGTAACACTCGGCAACGTTGCTCGGCGCCAGGGCGATGATCGGGTAGCCGCCCGACGTGCCCCAGCGCACGAGCTGGACATCGCCCTGGCCCACGGTGGTCGCGCCGCCGGTGGCGGGCCCCAGCCGCTGCACGTCCACGATCACCAGCGGCACCTCGCCCATGACCGCCAGCCCGATGTTCTCGCTGTAAAGGCTGATTCCCGGCCCGCTGGTTGCGGTCATCGCCCGCGCGCCGGTCATGGCCGCGCCGATGCACATCCCGATGGACGCGATCTCGTCCTCGCCCTGGATGGCCACGCCGCCGCGCTTCGGCAGCTCGGCCATCATCGCCATCAGGATCGGGGAGGCGGGGGTGATGGGGTAGCCGGCGAAGAAGGTGCAGCCGGCCGCCAGGGCGCCGCGCACGATGGCCGCGTTGCCGTCGATGTACTCGCGCACGGACCGATTGTCTGAGCGGCCCGCCCCGGCCCGGAAGGGCCGATCGGCCCGGCCTGTGGGCCGTTACTCTTGTGCCCATGGCGCATACCAACGCCGGGGAGCCGACCGAGGCGGCCGCCGAGTACCTGATGACCATCCGCTACATGCACGGCGAGGGCCAGCCGGTCATCGCCGCTCGCCTGGCGGAGCGGATGGGGGTCAGCCCGGCCACCGTGTCGGAGACGGTCACCCGGTTGGTTCGGGAGGGGCTGCTGGTGGTCGACCCGGAGAGCCGTCATCTGCAGCTCACCGACGCGGGGCGCACCGCCGCCGAGCGAACGTTCCGGCGCCACGCGCTGGCGGAGTGGCTGCTGACCGAGGTGGTTGGGCTGGGCTGGGCCGAGGCCGACGAGGAGGCGCACCACCTGCAGCACGCCCTGAGCGACCGCGTCACCGACCGTATCGACCAGCTGCTGGGCCGCCCGCCGACGTGCCCGCATGGCAATCCCATCCCGCGAGACGGCGTGACGCCCGATCGACCGGTCGGGATGCGCCTCTCCGAGGCCGACGCCGGGGGCGAGGTCACTGTGCTCCGCGTCACCGAGGAAGCGGAGGAGGACGCGCGGCTGCTCACCTTCCTGCAGGAGAACGGCGTGCGCCCCGGGCACGTCTTCGAGGTGCTGGAGGTGGCCGAGCACATCGGGACCATGACGCTCCGACGCGTCGCGGAAGAGCCTTCAACTGAGCCCGACGGCGGGCGCGAGGTGACCCTGGGGCTGACGGCCGCCGCCAAGCTGCGGGTCCTGCCCGGCCGGGCGGACCAGGGGCTCTTCCACCGGGTGCCGGAGCGCGCCCGCCTGGCCGCCGGCTGATGCGCTCCCCGGCGCCCCATGGACGCCGGGTATAGACTCACGCGGCATCCGCTCATCCCGAGCCCGACGGAGGACACCCACCCATGCGGCGCCCAGGCATCCAGGGCCGATACGGTGCGCCCGCGCGCACGCTCGTGCCACTCATCATGGCGGCTCTGCTGCTGGCGGCCTGCGACACGGCCGCCCCGGGGTCAGCATCCCCGGAGCCCAGCGCGAGCTCATCGGTGGCGTCCGAGGCACCGGCCTCCTCCACCTCGTCCGCGTCGCCGACCGCCGAGCCGACACCCGCCGACGCCACGGCTGCCGCCGGGCTGGCGTTCGTGCGAGCCGTCGACGGCCTCGAGCAGCTGTTCGTCGTCGATCCGGATGGCAGCGAGCGGCAGGTGAGCGGCCTGGCCGCTGAGCACGCGTCCATCGGGGCGGCGCAGCCTGCCTGGTCGCCGGATCGCTCGATGATCGCGTTCGGGCCGCCGACCACTGGTTCGGGGCTGGATCCCCAGCTGTGGATCGTGAATGCCGACGGCACCAACCAGCGACCGATCGCCACCCTCGGCGAGTGGACCGAGTGGTCGCCGGACTCGACGCGCCTGCTATGGACCGACTCCGTGTTCACGACCGACAACACCGGCGAGTACGCGCGGATCTGGATCGCGGAGGTGGCGAGCGGCGAGGTGACCCAGCTTGCGCCGCGTGGCACCGTCACCCATTGGCTGCCTGACGGCGAGCACATCAGCTTCCTGCCCCCGGAGTCAGAGCCGCACATCATGGTCCTCCCGGTCGCGGGCGGCGAGCCCCAGGAGCTCATCGTCGGCGTCGGTCCCTGGTGGTCGCCCGACGGCGGGCAGATGCTGGTCGAGCGCGAGAATGACATCTACCTGGCCGACGCCGATGGGGGGAACGAGCGGCTCCTCATCGAGGGCGCCGGCTCGCCAGCCTGGTCGCCGGATGGCACCCGGGTGGCCTTCGGCGACGTCGACGACGCCGGGACGTTCGTCGTCGGGGTGGCCGACCTCGATGGCACGGTGCTCTGGACCGATGTTCCCGGTGCGGACGCGAGCTGGTCTCCGGACGGGACGAAGCTGGCCGTCGAGGTTTTCGACCCGGACGGGCCCTTCACCCACATCCTCGACGCAGAGACCGGCGCCGCGATCTGGAAGGTCGAGGGCCGCTTCCCGGACTGGTGATCAGGCCGCGACCGGCTCCGGCCGCAGCCGGAGCCGGCGCAGCAGCTGCGCGTTGAGCGCCACCACGATGGTGGACACGCTCATGGCCATGGCGCCCACGCTCATCGGCAGGATGAATCCGATGGGCGCGAGGACCCCGGCCGCCACGGGGATGGCCAGGGCGTTGTAGCCGGTGGCCCAGACCAGGTTCTGGATCATCTTGCGGTAGCTGGCCCGGCTGAGCTCGATGGCGCCAACCACGTCCCGCGGGTCGTCGCGGACGAGCACGATCCCGGCTGACTCGACGGCCACATCGGTCCCTGCACCGATGGCGATGCCCACGTCGGCCTGTGCCAGCGCCGGCGCGTCGTTCACGCCGTCGCCGACCATGGCGACCCGCTTGCCACCGGCCTGGAAGCGCTGGACCGCGGCGGCCTTGTCGCCGGGCAGGACCTG
>DASUSP010000306.1:0-11585 GCA_036375035.1 Candidatus Limnocylindria bacterium | reverse complement strand
CGGCCGGTCCGTCTTCAAGGCGTTCAGTGGTGGACGGTGGTGACCTGGCCCTCCGGCGTGTCGCGGACCTCCACGCCCAGCGCCGCTAGCTCGTCGCGGAGCGCGTCCGAGGTGGCGAAGTCCCGGGCCGCGCGCGCCGCGGCGCGGCGCTCCAACAGCTCCGCGGCGCCGGGCGGCAGCTCTCCGCCGGCCTCCTCGGCTGGCGCGTCCAGGGAAAGGCCTAGTACCCGGTCGAAGTCGAGCAGCAGGGCGCGACGCGCGGCGGGCGCGAGGTCTGACGCCCCGGCCACGGCATGGGCCACGGCCAGCGCGGCCGGCAGGCCCAGGTCCTCGGAGATCGCGTCCACGAAGCGCGCGCGGTAGCCGGCAGCGGGCTCCGCGGACAGGTCCACGTCGGTCCCAGATGAGGCATCTGCGGCGCCCTCGGCCACGGCGCGCCGCAGGCGGCGCAGGCCGGATGCGGCGGCGTGCATCGCGTCCTCGGTGAAGTCCAGCTTGGACCGATAGTGCGCGGTCAGCGCCAGGTAGCGGAATGCCAGCGGCTCGAAGCCCTTGGTGGGCAGCTCGCTGACGCGGATGGTGTTGCCGGCCGACTTGGCCATCTTGGCATCGGCCATGGTCAGGAACTCGCCGTGCATCCAGATGCTGACCACCTGGTGGCCCAGCACGCCCTCCGACTGCGCGATCTCGCCCTCGTGGTGCGGGAACTTGAGGTCGATCCCGCCGGTGTGGATGTCGAAGCGCTCGCCCAGATACTTGACCGACATGGCCGAGCACTCGATGTGCCAGCCCGGGAACCCGTCGCCCCATGGTGACGGCCACTTCATGACGCGACCCGGCTCGGCGGCCTTCCACAGGGCGAAGTCCTCCGGATCGCGCTTGTCCGGCTCCACGTCCACGCGGTGGCCGGCGCGCATCTGGTCCAGCTTCTGCCCGGAGAGCTGGCCGTAGCCGGGAAACTCGCTGACGTCGTAGTAGACGTTGCCGTTGACCTCGTACGCCAGCCCGCGCTCCAGCAGGGTGGCGGTCATGGCCACCATCTCGGGGATGTGGTCCGTGGCCCGGGGCATCACGTCGGCGCGGGGCATGTTCAGCAGCGCCTCGTCCTCCAGCCAGGCATCGGTGTAGAACTCGGCGATCTGCTGGGGAGTCTTGCCCTCGAACTCGGCCGCGGTCAGGATCGGGTCCTCGCCGGTCTCGCGCATGTGGCCCACATCGGTGATGTTCTTGACGTAGAGCACCTCGTAGCCCAGGTACTCGAGCACGCGGCGCAGCAGGTCGCCGAACAGGTACGTCCGCAGGTTGCCGATATGCGCGTAGCGGTAGACCGTGCTGCCGCAGGTGTAGATCGTGACGCGCCCGGGCGTCACCGGCTCGAGCGCCTGGACGCGGCGGCCGAGCGAGTTGTAGAGGCGCACCGGCGCCGGCTGGGACATCGGTCTAGCCAGCCGTGTCGCTCTCGAGCCGCCCGATCAGCGCCAGCAGCCGCCGCTCGTCCGCTCGCAGCTCGTCCTTGTAGTCGGAGGCCTGGGTGTGGTGGATCTCCTCCTTGAGGCGGCCCAGCTCCTCGCTGAGGATCCGGTGCAGGTACTCGCGCTCTTCATCGGTCAGGGTCAGGTTCATGGTCGGCGAATTGTACCGATGCGCATCGGCTGGGCCAGCGCGAATCGGCCGCAAGCGGAGGCTGGTGCTGCTGTCAGGGTCCGATCGTGCTGCACTTGATGCGTGTGCTGCGCGTGTCACCGGCGGCGCACGAAGAGAGCCCGATGCGCGCCGACTGGTCAGGCCGAACGGGCGGCAAGCGAGGAGGCCTGGTGCCGCTGTCAGGGTCCGATCGTGCTGCACGTGAAGCATGTGCTGCGCGTGCCGCCGGTGGCGCACGAAGAGGGTCCGATGCGCGCCGACTGGTCAGCGGGAACGGGCCGGCGATGAGCCCCGGCCGCCTCCCGGGAGGCCGACTCGCGGCGGGTCGACACCACCGTGCTGATCTGGTGTGGCGTCGCGGCACCAGTAACCCGAATCGACCATGGACCCAGGGCGTCAGCGGCTCGTAGAATGCCCGCGCTCGCAACTCTCCAAGGAAGGAAACACCGCCCATGCCCCGTCGCCTGACCGCCCTCGTCACCACCGCCGTCCTGCTCGTCGCGTTCGCCGTGCCGGCCCAGGCCGCCGGCCCGCGCTCAGACCACGAGCGCATCCTGGCCTTCTGGACTCCGGAGCGGATGGCGACTGCGATCCCGCGCGATTTCGTAAGGGGGCCGGGGGGCGACTTCCAGCCGCGTCCCAAGCCGGACAACCCGGGCGGCGGCAATGGTGGTGGAAACGGCGGTGGCGGCGGCTCCGGCGGCAATGTCACCGGCGCCTCGTGGAACAGTGGCGGGCTGATCAAGGAGGCCAGCGGCAAAGTCTTCTTCACGATGGCCGGCACGCGATACGTCTGCTCCGGGGCGGTGGTGACCGATAGCCGCGCGACGTACTCGCTGGTGTTGACGGCTGGCCACTGCACCTACGACGAGACGAACCGCGCATTCGCCACCAACTGGATGTTCTACCCGGACTACGACGAGTCGCCAACCTCCAGCTGCGCCAACACGGCCTACGGCTGCTGGACGGCCACCGCGCTGGTGGTCCACCAGGGTTACGCCAGCGCCGGGGGCTTCAACAGCCAGGCCACGCTGCATGACTGGGGATTCGCGGTCGTTCCGGCAGGCGGCAAGTCGGGCACCCAGCTGGATGCCGCGGTCGGCTCGTTCCCGATCGCCTTCTCCTCGGTCGGTGACGGGACGCGCGCGTACGCCTTCGGCTATCCGGCAGCGCAGAAGTACAAGGGCAACGACCTGGTGTACTGCGCCGGTCCGACCTTCAGCGATCCGTACAACAGCCAGCTGACCTACGGGCTGACCTGCGACATGACCGGCGGCTCATCGGGCGGTCCGTGGCTCACCAGTTTCTCGGAGGGCTCGGGGACTGGGACGCTTCGCTCGGTGAACAGCTACGGATATTCCGGCGTGAAGGCGATGCATGGGCCGAAGTTCAACACCAAGACCGGCGCGACCTACAGCACCGCCAACAGCGCAACCACGAACCAGGTCGTCTCGGGCGGATAGGTCAGACGCCCTGCGCCTCGGCCGCCTCCTGGGAGGCCGACTCGCGGCGCAGGTCGCGCAGTGCGCCCTGGTCGATGCCGCCGAAGCGCGGCAGGTCGTCGATGCTGGTCGAGCGCGACAGCCGCTCCTGCATCTTGCCCAGCACAAGGCTGCTGAAGTCGGGGATCTGCATCAGGCGCCGCAGCGTGTCGGCCGGGACCTCCAGCAGGGCGGTGTCCTCCTCGGCCACCACGTCCGCGGTGCGCGGGCTGCCGGTCAGCGCCGCGATCTCGCCGAAGACATCGCCGGCAGTCATGGCCGACAGGGCTCTGTACTCGCCCTCGCCGCTGGTTGAGCCGGCCACGGCCCGCCCGGAGAGGATGAAGTAGGCGTTGTCGCCCGTCTCGCCGGCGCGGGTGATGGCCGTCCCAGCCTGGGCCTCCACCACGCGGCCGCTGATCATCAGGGCGTCACGGTCGCGCTGGGGCATGCCAGCCAGGGCCGGGATGTAGCGTCCCAGCGCCTGGATGTCCTCGGCGGTCGGGACCCGGACCGCCCCGAGCGCCGCCTTGGGCGCCGTGCGCAGCAGGGCGATCGTGCGGCGCCATTCGGCCGCCGGCTGCCCGATGCCCGGCAGCAGCGCCCCGACCAGCGACACGACCACCAGGGAGATGGAGCTGACCAGGAACAGCAACCGCACGTCGATCACATCGGCCAGGCCGGCGAGCGCCATGCCGCCCAGGTAGATCACGTCGCGGATGACGTACGAGGTGCTGAAGACGCGGCCGCGCACCTCGCGCGGCGTGTTGCGCTGGTTGATCAGCCGCCCGGCGACGAACGACGGCGCGTTCAGGATGCCGCTGATGCCGATCAGCCCGATGGCGATCCAGATGTTCGACGAGAGGGCGTAGAGCAGGCCGGCGATGCCCATCCCCAGGAAGCTGAACACCAGCCACGTTCCCTCCCGCAGCCGGTCGGCGTACTTGGCCATCAGCAGCGAGCCGATCACGAAGCCGACCGATGTCACGCCCTCCTGGATGCCGTACTCGAACTCGCCGGCGCTCAGCACCTCGAAGGCGAAGGGCAGTAGCAGCACGTTCTGCAGGCCGAAGATCAGCATGATCGGCACCCGCAGCAGCAGCATCGAGCGCAGGATCGGCACCTTCCAGATGAAGCCGGCGCCGAACCCGATGTTGCGGACCACCTCGCCGATGGTCGACAGCTGCTCGACCACCAGCTTGGGGACCTTCACCAGGATGATCAGCAGGGCGGTGATCACGAACGTGGCCGCGTCCAGGTAGAAGGCCCACTCGATGCTGAACTGGGCGGTGATCAGGCCTGCCAGCGCGAAGCCGATGGCCGTCGACCCGAACTGGGCGATGGCCATCAGCGAGTTGGCGGCGCCCAGCTCCTCGTCGCTGGCGATGTCGGGGAAGACGCTGTCGTTGGCGGGGTCGAAGAACTGCTGCAGCGATGCCGACAGCAGCACCAGGACGTAGAGCCAGACGATGTTCTGGTCCGGCACCACCAGGATGGGGATGAGGGCGATCAGCCCCGCCCGCACCAGGCAGGTGACGATCATGATCATCTTGCGGTCGTATCGGTCCACGACCACGCCGGCGATGAGGCCGAACACCAGGGTCGGCGCCGCCGACGCCATCAGGATGAGGCCGACCGCCGCCACCGAGCCGGTGATCTGGTAGACCAGGATGCCGGCCGCCAGCGAGGTCAGCGCATCCCCGATGGTGGAGACGAGCTGGGCGCTCCACAGGTACGTGAAGTTCAGGTTGCGGAAGACGGCGAAGGGCGAGGGTTGCGCGGCCTGGCTGGGGGCACTGGCAGTCATGTCGTCTCCGCCTCGGTGGCTCGGGTCCCGCGGATGCGCGGCATTGTGCCATCCGTCGCAGCGTGTGCGAGTCCGATTTGCGACTCCCCGGCGGTACCATGCCGGAATGCCGCAGCGCGATGCCCGCCACTCCTGGCCGCTCACCATGGGAGAGGAGCCGGCCTACTGCCCGGCCTGCGGCGAGGCGCTGGAGGAGCGGCTCGTCGACGGCGACCACATGCCGCGGCTGGTGTGCGCGGCCGGGCACGTCACCTGGCGCAACCCGCGGCTGGTGGTCGGAACGCTGCCCGTCCGTGGCGGCCGCGTGTACCTTGCGCGCCGCTCGATCCAGCCGGCACATGGCCGATGGACCTATCCCGGCGGCTTCCTCGAGGTGGGGGAGTCGGCACAGGAGGGAGCCCGCCGCGAGACGGAAGAGGAGACGCGACTGCGGGTCGAGGTGGGGCGGCTGATCGGGGCCTACTCGCGGCCGCACGTCGGCGTGGTGACGCTGATCTACGAGGCCAACGTGGTCGGTGGCGAGGCGCTGCCGGGCGCGGAGACGAGCGAGGTCCGCGACTTCGGCCCGGACGAGATTCCCTGGGATGAGCTGGCCTTCACGACCGCCGAGAGCGCGCTGCGCGACTGGGTGCGCAGCCTGCCGGGGCGCGGGCCGCGCTTCGAGCCAGAGCTGTACGTCGAGGGTGACCCAGGCCCCTAGCCGGATTGCGGGACGGCAGCGGGGTCCGGCCGCCGCAGCACCTCGCCGCGCAGGGGAACGCCCGCGCCAAGCATCACACCGTAGGCCAGGGTGGCGAGCAGTGGCGCCAGCGCCAGGCCCAGCGCCCCATCACCGGACCGAGCCCCGATGGCTGCCGCGGCCAGCGCCCAGGCCAGCAGCGCGAAGCAGGGGGCTGCCGCGGCCATGGTGGATCGCGTGGTGAAGAAGCGGCCGAAGAAATAGGCGAAGCACATGCCCGCCGTGGCGCAGGCCAGCTGCACCAGGCCGAAGCCGATCACGAAGGAGGCGGACGCGGAACCGCCGGCCGCGGGAAGGACCATGCTGGCGAGCGGCCGCAGGGGCTGGAGCGGATCGCCGGTGGCCAGCGCGGCGTAGACCATGGCCACGGCCAGCCAGGCGTAGCCGGCGGCCAGGCCGGTCACGAAGCCCCGGTAGGCAAGGCGCAGGCCGTTGACGCTGGTCATCGGTGAGTGCGGGCAGCGTTCACCACGGATCGCAGCCTACCCTCGCGCGAGGTGGATGCCAGCCGACCGATGGTCCCGCCCGCCCGCGGACCTCCGGCGTCAGTCTCCGTAACGGCGGAACACGGTGACGGCGTTCTGGCCGCCGAATCCGAAGCCGTTGATGATCGCCACGTTCACCTGCTGCCGGCGCGACTCGTTGGGGACGTAGTCCAGGTCGCAGGCCGGATCCGGCGTCTCGTAGTTGATCGTCGGCGGGATCAGGCCGTCGCGGATGGAGAGGACCGCGGCCAGGGCCGACATGGCGCCGGCCGCGCCCAGGGTGTGGCCGATCATGCTCTTGTTGCTGCTCACCGCCAGCCGATCGGCGTGGTCGCCGAACGCGGAGCGAATGGCCTTCGTCTCGGTGGCGTCGTTGAGCGGCGTGGAGGTGCCGTGCGCAACCACGTAATCCACCTCCTCGGGGCGCACGTCGGCATCGCGCAGGGCACGGGTCATGGCCCGGGCCGCGCCGTCGCCCGACGGCTCCGGGGCGGAGATGTGGAAGGCGTCACCGGTCAGGGCGCCGCCGGCGACCTCGGCAACGATCGGCGCGCCGCGCCGCTCCGCGTGTGCCGCCGATTCGACCACCATGGCGCCCGCCGCCTCGCCGAAGACGAAGCCGTCGCGGTTCGCGTCGAACGGCCGGGAGGCGCCCGTCGGGTCGTCGTTGCGCTTCGAGAGGGCGCCCATGTTGGCCAGCGCGGCGAAGGCCACCGGCATGATGGTGCTCTCCGTGCCGCCGGTGATCACCACGTCCGCGTCGCCGTGCTCGATCATGCGCTGCGCCTCGATGAAGGCCTGCACGCCCGACGCGCAGGCCGCCACGCTGGCCACCACCGGGCCGCGCAGGCCGTTCTGGATGCTCACCTGGCAGGCGGCCATCGACGGCGACAGCATCGGCACCATGAAGGGGCTGACCCGCTGGCCGCCGCGCTCCAGGTAGGTCTGGTGGCCCATCGCCACCTCGTCCAGGCCCCCGCCGCCGGTGTTGATCACCACGGCGATGTCGTCGCGGTTGGCATCGGTGATCTGCAGGCCGGACTCGGCGATCGCCTGGTTGGCGGCAGCCACGGCCAGCTGGGTGAAGCGCGCCATGCGACGGGCGGCCTTGAAGTCCATGTACTCGCGCGGGTCGAAGCCCTTGACCTCGGCGGCGATCTGCACCTCGTGTCCCGACGGGTCGTAGGAGGCGATGCGGGCCGCGCCGCTCACGCCGGCGGTCAGGTTCGCCCAGTAGTCGGCCACGTTGTTGCCGATGGGGGTGACGGCGCCCAGGCCGGTGACGACGGCGCGGCGACCAGGATCTCGGCTCATGTCGTGCGGCTCACTCCTCCCAGCGTCGGACGATGACGGTGCTGTTGTGGCCGCCCAGGCCCATCGAGTTGGAGAGCGCCACTCTTACATCAGCCGAGCGGGCGGTGTTCGGCACGTAGTCGAGCGTCAGCTCCGGGTCGGGGTGGCGGTAGTTGATGGTAGGTGGCAGGCATCCCGTCCGCACCGCCATCACGCAGGCGAACGCCTCGAATGCGCCGGCGGCACCCATCATGTGCCCGGTCATGCTCTTGGTGGAGCTGATGGCCAGGCGCCGGGCGTGCTCGCCGAACACCTCCTCGATGGCGACCGACTCGTACTTGTCGTTGAGCGGCGTGCTCGTGCCGTGGGCGTTGATGTAGTCCACCTGCTCCGGACCGATGCCGGCGCGCGCCAGGGCGGCGCGCATGGCGCGCTGGTTCCCCTCGCCGCGCTCCGCGGGGGCCGCCATGTGGAACGCGTCGGCCGATGATCCGTAGCCGATGACCTCGGCAAGCGGCGTGGCGCCACGGCCCAGCGCATGCTGCAGCTCCTCCAGCACCAGCACCGCGGCCCCCTCGGCCACCACGAAGCCGTTGCGGGTGGCGTCGAAGGGGCGCGACGCGATGGCGGGGTTGTACTCGCCGGTATCCGGGTCGATGGGCGTGCCGAGCGCCTTCATCTGGCTGAAGCCCGCCAGCCCCAGCGGCACGATCACCGCCTCGGTGCCGGCGCCCAGCATCAGGTCCGCCTGGCCGCGCACGATCGCCTCCATCGCCTCGCCGATGGCGTGGCCGCCGGTGGCGCAGGCGCTGACCACGGCGAGGTTGTGGCCGCGCAGCCCGTACTGGATGGCCACCATCCCGGACGCGCTGTCGGGCAGCATATTGGGCAGCAGGAACGGGGAGATGCGGTCCGGGCCGCGCTCCAAAAGCGTCTGCAGGCCGTCGCTGATCAGGCCGATGCCGCCGATGCCGGTGCCGAATACCATGCCGAAGCGATCGGCGTCCGCCTGCCCAGCGTCCAGCTGTCCGCCCTCGGCGAGCAGCCCGGCGTGGCGCAGAGCCTCCCCGGACGCGGCCACCGCGAAGTGCGTGTTGCGGTCGTGACGCCGGGCGTCCTTGCCGTCCATGTGCTCCCGCGCGTCAAAGCCCTTCACCTCGCCGGCGACGTGGACCTCGAACTGCGACGTGTCGAAGAGGGTGATGTCAGCGATCCCGGAGCGCCCGGCGACGAGCGACTCCCAGGCGACATCGGTCCCGATGCCGACCGGTGAGACGACGCCCAGGCCGGTGACGACGACCCGCCGGTCGCTCACGAGGGCAGCCAGATCCGCTCGGACCCGGGACTGTCGACCGGGTGCACCTCGGCACCCGGGGCGATGCGGCGGATCAGCCCGCTCAAGACCCGCCCTGGACCGATCTCGACGAAGTCGGTCACGCCCTCGGCGGCCATGTGGCGCACGGTGTTCGTCCACTGCACGCCGTGCACGAGGTGCTCGGTCAGCTCGCGGCGCAGACCCTCGGCGGTCTGGATGACGCTGGCGTGCACGTTGCCCAGCATCGGGACGGAGGGGTCCCGGAAGGGTACCTTGGCCAGGATGCGGCCGAACTCGTCTCGGGCGCGGCGCATCAGCGGGGAGTGGCTGGCGACGCTCACGGTCAGCTGCGCCGCCTTGCGAGCCCCGACCGTGCGGCTCATCTCCAGGGCGAAGACGAGCGCCGGGATGACGCCGGACAGCACGATCTGCCCCGGCGCGTTCTGGTTGGCGACGCTGATCTCGCCGTGCTCCCGCGCGCGATCCACGATCTCCTCCACCTGCTCGTCCGAGAGGCCGATGACCGCGCCCATCCCGCCGTCGATGCCACGCTCCTGCATGATGCGGCCGCGCTCTGCGACCAGCCGCATGGCGGTCTCGAAGTCGATCGCGTCCGCCGCCACGGCCGCCGCGTACTGGCCGGCCGAGTGGCCGGCCAGCGCCACCGGCCGCAGCTCCACGCCCGCGCGCGCGGCATCGGCCCGCAGCGCCTCCAGCCAGGCGACGCTGGTTGCAAGGATGGCCGGCTGGGCGTTGACGGTCATGTCCAGCTCCTCGGCCGGGCCCTCCGCGATGAGGCGGCTCAGCGGGAAGCCGAGCGCCGCGTCGGCGCGCTCCATGACCGCGGCCGCCTCCGGTGAGCGCCGGAGCAGCGTCGAGCCCATGCCGACGTACTGCGACCCCTGGCCGGGGAACACGAAGGCGTGGACGCGGGGCGGCGCCGCCTCTTCGGCGGTGGGTTCAATCGGTTCTGTCATCTGCAGGTCAACACGGGATCGGATTCGAAAGCGTCCCCGAGTATAGCCCGCAGCACGAATTCGACCGAGTTGGCGACCCGGCGTCCAGCGCCGTCGGGCGATGCAGGGGACCAGGTCCCGGAGCGCGTTCTACCCGTCCACCGTCGCGAAGCGACGCACCACCTCGTGCAGCACCGGCAGCCCGAAGCGCAGGCCGCTGACCGGGATCCGCTCGTCGTTGGCGTGGAAGAGCGACAGGAACGGGACGTCGGGGTCCAGGCGCAGCGGCGAGAAGCCGTAGGTCGGGATGCCCAGCAGGGCCATGGCCTTCGCATCGGTCCCGGGCGTGATCATCATCGGCAGGGGGATGCCCTCCGGGTCGGCGGCGCGCAGCGCCTCGTCCGCCAGGCGCACGATCTCGGCGTCGGCCGGCCACTCGACCGGCGGCATCGTGTGCTGCGACTCAACCAGCACCTCGTCGCCGGCGGTCTCCTGCAGGAGGGCCAGGAACGCGGCCTGGTCGGTGCCAGGCAGGGAGCGCACGTCGACCTCCGCCTGACCGATGCCCGGCACTACGTTCACCTTCTTGCCGACCTGTATGACGTTGGGCGTGACGGTGTCACGCAGCATGGCGTCCAGCGAGCGGCGCAGCACCTCGTCCTCGACCGCCACGGCCAGCGCGGCGCGCGCCTCCTCCTCGCGTCCCGCCTCGGCCAGCGAGATGACCTCGCCCAGGCCCAGCCCGTCGAAGAAGCGACGCACCACCGGGATGACCCGCGGCGGGCGGGGCGCGTCCGCCAGGTGGGCGACCGCACGGGCCAGCTTGATGGCCGCGTTGTCCGGGGAGGGCATCGACCCGTGGCTGGGCGTGCCGGTGGCCCGGATCCGGGTCCAGATGATGCCCTTCTCGGCGACCTGGATGGCGTAGGCGCGCCGACCGCCGATCGTCATCGAGTAGCCGCCGACCTCGTTCAGGGCGGCGGCCGCCGGTTGGCCGGCGCCATCGGCGAACAGGTCCGGGCGCTCGCGGACCCAGTGCAGGGCGCCGTACACGCCGCCGGCCTCCTCGTCGGCGAGGGCGGCGAAGATGACGTCGCGTCGCAGCGTGGCGGCGGAGCGCTGCAGCTCCAGCATGACCGCCAGCTCCATGGCAACCATGTCCTTCATGTCGACCGCCCCACGGCCCCAGACCACGCCGTCCACCAGCTCTCCGCCGAAGGGGTCGCGGGACCAGGACTCGGCGTCGACCGGCACCACGTCCACGTGGGAGAGCAGGATCAGCGGCGGCTCCGGGTCCGGCACGCCGGCGGGCAGCCGCGCGAAGCATGACCCCCGCCCCGGCACCGGCTCCAGCACCTCGGCCGGGATGCCGGCCGAGGTCAGCACATCGGCGCAGTAGGCTGCGGCCGCCGTCTCGCCGCCGTTCGAGTCGAGGCCGGCGGCGGCATCGGGCACGCCGGGCGGATTGACGCTGGGGATGCGGATCAGCGCGCGCAGGTGCTCCACGCACTCATCGGTGGCGTCCTCCCAGTCAGACACGCCGCTACGGTAGCGCAGCCCAGGATGGCCCGACGTCAGTCGGAGGCCTCCACCAGGACTGCCTCGCGGGGCCCCCGGCGACCCCTGGCAGGGTCCAGTCGCGAGCGAACCAGGGCCGCCAGCGGCACCTCGGCCGCCAGCATCGCCAGCGCCACGACCATCAGCACCGGCAGCTCGGTGGCCAGGCCTAGGTACAGCAGCGCTCCCAGGAAGAGCAGATGGATCGCGATCCGCGTGGCGATGGCCAGGCGCAGGTCCAGGATCGCGGCCCCCTCGCCGTCCGGCGCGATGCGGTCCGGGCCCCACACGCCCCAGGCCGCCACGGC
>DASUSP010000305.1:0-2877 GCA_036375035.1 Candidatus Limnocylindria bacterium | reverse complement strand
CAACCGCGAGATCGCCGAGCTGATCGGCCGCGAGGGGATCGAGATCGATCGGCACGCCATCCACCTGCGCGAGCCGATCAAGACCCTGGGCGACCACAAGGTCGACGTGCGGCTGAGCCATGGCATCGAGGTGCCCGTGACTATCACCGTGGTCTCGGCCTCAGCCTAGACGACCGGACCGATGGACGTCCGCGCCGCCGCGGCCCGCTGGGCCGATACCTGGCAGCGTGCCTGGGAGGCGCTGGACGTCGAGGCCGTGGTGGCGCTCTACGCCGGCGACGCCGTCTTCTCCTCGCACCCGTTCCGGACCCAATACCGGGGTAGCGACGGCGTGCGCGAGTACGTCGCCGGCGCCTTCGCCGACGAGCGTGGCGTCCGCGCGTGGTTCGGGACTCCGATCGTCGACGGGGACCGAGCCGCGGTCGAGTGGTGGGCCTCGCTGGTCGAGGAGGGGCGCGAGATCACGCTGGCGGGCACATCGGTCCTGCGCTTCGGGCGGGACGGGCTCGTCATCGAGCAGCGCGATACATGGAACCAGGCGGACGGTCGCTCCGAGCCGCCGGCAGGATGGGGAGGCGAGCCCGGACATCGCGACAGGTGAGCTGTCGCATCGGTGCCGGAGGATCGACCGCGTCGAGGCGGCAATCCACAGGTTCGCGGCGGTTATCCCCGACGAACTTCGGAGGATGTGGTTAACCGCCCCGATATCGGCGCGGAACCGGCCGGATGGATGGTCGTGAGGCCCTAAGTTGAGCGCTGCCCGGCGGTGGCCGGCGTCGCGAGACCAACCCGTGCGTGCAAGGCGTCCATGAGCATCGACAAGCTGGCCCCACAGGCGGTCGAGGCGGAGCAGAGCGTCCTCGGCTCCATCCTGATCGACCCGGAGGCGATCCTGAAGGTCGCCGAGTTCCTGCGCCCCGTCGACTTCTACCGCGCCCAGCACGCCGATATCTACGAGGCGATGCTGTCCCTGCATGGGCAGCGCGAGCCGATCGACCTGGTCACCCTCGGCGACGAGCTGGCCCGCCGCGAGCGGCTGGAGGCGGTGGGCGGGCCGGCGTACCTGGCCAACCTGATGAACGCGGTGCCCACGGCGGTTCACGTGGAGCACTACGGCCGGATCGTCGAGCGCAAGGCGGTGCTGCGCAACCTGATCGCGGCGGCCGGCAAGATCGCCGCGGTCGGCTACGAGGAGGCCAACGACGCCGAGATCGCCATCGACCGGGCCGAGGGGATCCTCTTCGAGATCAGCCAGCGTCGGACGGTCGGTGGCTTCGAGTCGCTGGCCACGCTGCTGGGCCAGGCCTACGACCGGCTGGAGTACCTCCACGAGCACCGCGGCGAGATCCTGGGCATCCCGTCGGGCCTGTCGCACCTCGACGCCCTGCTGGGCGGCTTCCAGCCGTCGGACCTGATCATCCTGGCCGCGCGGCCCAGCGTCGGGAAGACGAGCATGGCGCTGAACATCGCGCAGCACGCCGCGGTGCGCGAGGGCAGGAAGGTCGGCATCTTCAGCCTGGAGATGAGCCGCGAACAGCTGGCCCTGCGCCTGCTCTCGGCGGAGAGCGGCATCAACCCGCGGCCCCTGCAGACCGGCTTCGTGGACGAGACCGACTGGTCGAAGATCGCCGAGGTCATGAACGCGATGCACAACGCGCCGATGTGGATCGACGACTCCCCGGCGCTGACGGTCATGGAGCTGCGCACCAAGGCACGCCGCCTGGAGGCGGAGCAGCGGGGCCTGGACCTGGTGATCGTCGATTACCTGCAGCTGATGCAGGGCGCCACCCAGCAGAAGGAGGCGAACCGGGTCCAGGAGGTGAGCGAGATCAGCCGCGGACTGAAGCAGCTCGCCCGCGAGCTCAAGGTGCCGGTCATCGCCCTGTCACAGCTGTCCCGTGGCGTGGAGCAGCGCGGGACGCAGGAGCCGCGCCTTTCGGACCTGCGCGAAAGCGGCTCGATCGAGCAGGATGCCGACGTGGTGGTCTTCCTGTACCGGGAGGGCGAGCAGAATCCCGAATCCGAGGTCGAGCTGGTGAAGGCCAAGGTGGCCAAGCACCGCAACGGGCCAATCGGCGAGGTGCCCCTCCAGTTCCGCAAGGCCAACACGCGCTTCTACACCATGCAGCGCGAGGTGGAGGTCCAGGCCTACTGATGCCAGCCGCCAAGCCATCGGTCGGTGACCCGCCAGACCCTGTACAGCGGGTTGAACCCGCGTGTATAGTCGGGCGCTGAACGTCCGGTCCACTGCTCGCACCCCCACCTGTCGCACGCAACCAGGCCCAGGCGCCGGGGAACAGCAACCGTCCAAGTCCAGGTCCGGGCGTGCGAACAGGAGGCAAGGGTAGGGTGTACGCCGACAAGACCATCCGCTGCCGAGACTGCGGGATGGACTTCGTCTTCTCCGCCGGAGAGCAGCAGTTCTACGCGGAGAAAGGCCTGATGAACGAGCCGCAGCGGTGTCCGAGCTGCCGCGCCGTGGCCAAGCAGAACCGTGCGCTGGGCATCGGCTCCGGCGGCGGCAACGGCGGGCAGCGCGAGATGCACGCCGCCGTGTGCGCCGAGTGCGGAGGGCAGGCCCTGGTGCCGTTCCTGCCGCGCAACGACCGCCCGGTCTACTGCAGCAGCTGCTTCGACAAGGTTCGCGCCACCCGCGCCTGAACCGATCACCGCAGACCGATGCGAGCGCCGCCGACGCGGCGCTCGTTCGGTGCCCGGCCGGTACCATGACCGCGCTATCCAAGCAACCGAGGTCCCGCGCAGCAGCATGTCCGTCATCGCAGTGGTCGGCGCCCAGTGGGGCGACGAGGGGAAGGGTCGCGTGGTCGACTACCTGGCCCGCGACGCCGACCTGGTGGTCCGCTACGGGGGCGGTAA
>DASUSP010000304.1:0-2825 GCA_036375035.1 Candidatus Limnocylindria bacterium | reverse complement strand
ACCGACGCGGAGCCCGCCGTCACCCGCGACCTGGGCTGCTGGGGCTGGATCATCGAGTTCGAGGACGGCACCCGCGTCTACCACTCCGGCGACACCGACCTGTTCGGCGACATGGCCCTGGTCAAGGACCGATTCTCCCCGCAGATCGCCGTGCTGCCCATCGGCGGCCACTACACCATGGGCCCGGCCGATGCCGCCCGCGCGGTCGCGCTGTGCGGCGCGCGCACCGTCATCCCGGTCCACTACGGCACCTTCCCGATCCTGGCCGGCACGCCGGCCGACCTCATCTCCAGGACCGACGCCGACGTGGTCTCCTTGGAGCCCGGCGAGACCTGGGAGGCCTGACCGATGGACCCGGTCCGCGTGGCGCTCGAGGTCGGGTCGAAACGCTACTTCGCCGTGGCCCTCGACTGGCCGGGCTGGTCACGCTCCGGCAGGACGGAGCAGGAAGCGCTGCAGCGCCTTGCGGACTACGCCGGGCGCTACGCGGCGGCGATCGGCGATTCGGCGCCGGCGGATGCCGCCGAGTTCGAGGTGATCGAACGGCTGGAGGGCAACGCCACCACCGACTTCGGGGCGCCGGGCATCCCGCCGGCGGCGGACGAGCGTCCCCTGGGCGGCGACGAGCTTGCACGGCAGCGTCTGCTGCTGGAGGCCTCTTGGAACGCGTTCGACGCGGCTGCAGCAGCAGCCGCCGGCAGGCGACTGGCCACCGGGCCACGCGGGGGCGGACGCGACGTGGCCAAGATGACCGACCACGTCCTGGGCGCGGAGGAGGCCTACCTGACCCAGCTGGGCCGGCGCCGCCCGAAGCCGCCAGCCGAAGGGGTGGACGCCCGCATGCGCCAGGTCCGCGAGGCGGCGCTGGAGGCGCTGGAGGCCCGCGCGCGCGGCGAGGACCCGCCGGACGCCAGCCGGGTCAAGCGCCGCTGGAGCCCGCGCTACTTCGTGCGCCGCTCGGCGTGGCACGCGCTGGACCACGCCTGGGAGCTGGAGGACCGGGTCGGCTAGCGCCAGATCGGCGCGTAGGGGTGCTCGCCGGTGATCAGCGCGCCCTCGGCGAAGCGCGAGAAGCGGTAGATTCCCAGGTCCACCTCACGCGATGCCCCCTCGGCGATCAGCTGCCCCAGCGCCGCTCCCACCGCCGGTGCGATCTTGAACCCGGTGCCAGAGAACCCGGTGTCCAGGTAGAAGCCCTCGGGTCCGGCCGGACCGATGATGGGGTGCATGTCCGGCGTGATCCCGTCCTGGCCGCTGTGCGCGCTGTGCAGCCCGGCGGCATCCATGGCCGGCAGTCGCTCCACCAGCCGCGCGGCCGCCTTCTCCAGGAAGCCGGGGGCCGCGGCGTCGACCGGGGCGTCGGGCGAGCCGCCGAGCGGGTTGCCGTCCTCCAGCGCCACCAGGGTCAGGCGCTCGCCCTCGGGACGGGCGTACATCGAGTTGGCGAAGTCGATGATGACCGGGTGGCTGCCCATCCCATCGGGCCGTCGCAGGTAGGCGACGTCGTGGCGCCAGACCTGGATGGGCAGCTCCAGCCCCACGGTCGCGGCCAGCGGCCCGGCCCAGGCTCCGGCGGCGTCGACCACGATCGGCGCGTCGATCGGCCCCCGCGAGGTCTCCACGCCCACCACCCGGTCGCCTTCGGTGCGGACCGCGGTTGCGCTGCAACGGGTCAGCAGCCGCGCCCCTCGCGCCTGGGCGGCGGCCAGCAGCGCGGTGGTGGTCATGGTCGGATCGGCGTAGCCGGACTGGGGCTCCCAGGCGGCCACCTCCACGTCGTCGACCACGGCGCCGGGGAGGTGGGCCAGCACCTCGTCGGCGGTGATCAGCCGCGTGTCGATACCGATCGCCTGCTGCATGGCGACGTTGGCGCGCAGTGCGGTGATCTCGTTGGGAGGGACCATCTGCACGAAGCCGGTGCGCACGAAGCCGCACTCGCCGCCGACCCGTTCGGCCCAGTTGGCGAAGTAGCCGTGCGAGATCCAGGCCAGCCGGGCATCGGCCTCCACGTCGTAGTGCATGCGCACCAGCCCGCTGGAGCGGCCCGTGGCGCCGCCGGCGGCCGTGCCGCGCTCCACGACCAGCGGCCGGAGCCCGGCCTCGGCCAGGTGGAACGCAAGCGACGCACCGTGGACCCCCGCCCCGACGATGACAGCATCCGCGGTTTCAGCCATGCGCGGCATCGTGCCGCACCGGGCCGGACCGCGGCAAGGGCTCAGCGCAGGTACGAGATGTCGAACGGCCGCGGCTCGACGCCGAAGGCGTTGACGAACGCATCGAGATCGGTGTAGTTCGGTCGCTGCAGCGAGCTGATCTGGTCGTGGCTGACCGGGAAGATGGGCAGCACCCGGTCGGTGACCGCGGTGAGGGCGCTGATGAGCGGGATCGGCATGTTGAGCTTCAGCCGCCGCTTGCCGGTGACCTTCATCACGCGGTCGACGATCTGGCGATAGGTGAGGTACGCGGGCCCGCCTAGCTCGTGCACCTCCCCGGCGCGATCGGCCTCGACCAGGCAACGCTCCACGGCGAGCGCCAGGTCCTGAACCGAGAGCGGCTGGAAGCGTGAGCTCCCGTCGCCCGGGATGGCCACGATGCCGGGCGACCACCAGGTGAGGGTCACCTTCACCAGGTTGAAGAAGCCGTCCCCCTCGCCGAACAGCAGCGACGGTCGCAGGATGACCCACTCCATGCCCGAGTCGCGCACCAGCTGCTCGCCGCGCCACTTGCTGTGCAAGTAGCGCAGCTTCGGATCCTCGGCGGCGCCCAGCACCGAAAGGTGCACCACCCGGCGTACGCCCGCCTGGCGCGCCGCGGCAAGGGCGCGG
>DASUSP010000303.1:0-3966 GCA_036375035.1 Candidatus Limnocylindria bacterium | reverse complement strand
CCGGGTGCCAGGCCATGCCGGCGTCGATGAGCGTCACCGCCCCCCGCGCGATGGCCTCCAGGGCGGGCTCCAGCTCCATCGGCACGCGGCAGGCCTCCGCCACGTTGTTCCACGATCCCATGGCCAGGATGCCCAGCGTGGCGTCGGTGCGGCACAGGGCTCCGGCCACGGGGCCGATCGTCCCGTCGCCGCCGCCGGCCACCACGTCCATTCCGCGCTCTGCCGCGGCGCGAGCCAGCGCCGGAGCGTCGTCGCCCTCCTCAAGGACGTGCAGCTCGACCTGCAGCCCTCGGCGCCGCAGCGCCTCCAGCAGGGCGCCGGGCTCGAGCGCGTCCTCGTCGGGGTGGAGCGGTGGCGGCGACCCCGGCTTCCCGCCCGAGACCGGGTTGACGAGGAGCAGGATCGGGCGACGGTCGGTCATGGAGAGGGGCTCGCCGTGTCCCACCGATAGGTCTGGTAGGTCCCGTCACCGCACTCCAGGGCGATCAGCGACGGCCGGTCTGCGGCATCGGTCGATGGCGAGCTGCCGGGCGGCCCGTACGCGCGCCGGCTGACGGGGCCCATCAGGGTGGATCCGATGTCCACCGCCTGACCCCCGACGTCCGGCGAGGGCGCCGGCGTGCCCTGGGAGACATACGCGCGATCCGACCACTGCAGGGTGGGCGGGCAACCCTGCGCGTCGCGCAGGGCCAGGGATAGTCCCCATACGCCCATCGCGACGAAGGCCGTCACCCCGACGACCAGGCAGCCTGCCGCGCGCAGGTTCATCGGCGCGAGATCTCGAAGCGCCGGAACTCCCCGGAGGCCGGCTCGCGCCTCGCCTCCACGGCCTCGACCCGCGCGGACGACGGCCCGATGCGCACCAGGCGTTCCAGCTCATCCAGCTGCGCCGCCGAGCCTTCTGCCACCAGGGTCACGGACCGCTCGTCATCGTCGTTCATGACCCACCCGGTCAGGTGCAGCGCCTCGGCCCGGGTGCGCACCCACCAGCGCAACCCGACCCCCTGGACGCGGCCGGTGATGCGCGCCACCATCCGTTCCGCGTTCACGATCGCCGTGGTCGCTGGGCCGGCCGCGCGGCGGCTCGGTCGTCGGCCGCCGGTGCGGGCACGGGCAGGTCGACGCGCGGCCAGGACAGCATCGCGATCTCCAGCGCCAGGCGCGGCGCCGCGTTCTGCAGCAGCCCATCGCGGATGCGCTCGAGCAGCCCCTCGAAGGCGAGCAGGCTTGATGGCGGCATCGCCCGCCCCACCTCCTCCAGTTCCGGCAGCAGGTGTGCGCTCGGCGCCATCCGTGGGCGTCCGGCGGCGGTCACCATCAGGTCACGGGCCAGGTCGTGCCAGGCCTCCACCACGGCCACTGCCGCGGCTCGCTGCGCCGTCCCTGCCGTGCGCGGGCCAGCGTCGTCCGTCGGCGGCTCGACCTCCGCATCTGGTCCCGGGCGCGGCGCCTGCTCGAGCAGGTCGCGCACGCTGGCGAAGCGGTCCGCCGTCCCGCGGCCCAGGAGGCTGAGCAGCTCCGCCTGCGTGCGGCGCCGCCACTCCACCAGCTCCGGCTGCCTGGCGAAGCCGATGGCGCGGCCGGCCAGCCCGTCGGCGATCCGCGCCAGGGCATCGGCCTGGTCGGCCGGGAGCCGTTCGCGGTCGACGAGCCAGTCGACGAGGTCCGAGCGCGTCACCGAGCCGATGCGCAGCGGCTGCGAGCGGGAGACGATCGTCGGCAGCACGCGCCCGACGTCGTCGGCAACCAGCACGAACATCTGCCGCGCCGACGGCTCCTCCAGCGCCTTGAGCAGGGCGTTCTGCGTCTGCTCGTTGGCCCGATCGACGCCCTCGACCAGCAGGACGCGTCGCTCCCCGGCAACCGGCGTTCCGCTGCTCTCCAGCAGCCAGCGCCGGGCGACACCCACGATGCTCTCGCCGGTGGAGCGCTCCTCGCGCCACCGCTCGGGCGAGGCGACCACCAGGTCCGGGTGGATCCTGGCGCGCGCGTCCCGGCAGGCGCGGCAGGCGTTGCAGGGCCTGCGCGCGGCGTCCGGGTCGGAGCAGAGCAGGAGGGCCAGCAGGTCGTCGACGAACGCACCCTTGCCGGCGCCCCGCGGTCCGTGGACCAGCAGGGTGCGCTGCAGGCGGTCGCGCGCCGATGCCTGCAGCACGGCTTGTCGGGCGACCGGCTGGCCCAGGCTCTGAAACCCGGTCTGCAGCTCCGAGGCGGACACCGCCTGAGTATAGGTAAGCGGCCGGTAAGCGGCCGGTGAGCGCGGGTCGCGGATCCTGTCCCGGCGCCCGCCCGGCGCGCCGGGCACGCCGCGCTGGCGGCCGGCCGGCAACCGGCTCCGCCGTCGAGAGCCGCGCTGGGCGGGCGCATGCTCCCGGTGGCATACTTCCTGCACCGACCCCTGCCCGAGTGAACGAGGAGGACGACATGGCCGACGAGGTCTCCACGAGGGTCCGATCCGTCGTCGAGAAGCTGCTCGAGGCAGACGTGACCGACCAGATCGCGCGTCGCGGCCGCGAGATCGCCGCCGCCGTGACGGAGGCGACCGAGGCCGTCTCGGCGCGCGCCGGCGAGGCCTGGAGAGAGTCGGAGCCGCAGCGCCGCGAGGCCGAGAAGGCCGCGCGACGCGCGACAAAGGACGCCTCCACCTGGTCTCGCCGCACCTGGAAGAAGAACGTCAGCCCCACGCTGCGCGACCTTTGGAAGAGACGAACGGTGGCCATCGGCGCCGCGGGCGCGGCAATCCCGGCCGGCCGTGAACTGGTCGAGGACGCCGCAGTCAAGCTGGGGATCCGCAAGCAGCGCGAGGGTCGCCACTGGATCGCCTTCTTCCTGGGCCTGCTGCTCGGAGCAGCTGCCGGGGCGATCGTGGCCATGCTCAGCACGCCGAAGCCGGGCCGCGAAATGCGCGACGAGCTGGCCGAGAAGGCGCGAGGCGCTGCCGAGCGAGCGCGCGACGAGGCGGGCGAGTGGGTTCCCCTCTTCCAGCGCGAAGCGGGCAACGGCAGCGCCGAGGCCGCCGTGGAATCGGTGGCCGAGCCGGCCGAAGCGGCTGCGGAGGCTGGCATCGAAGCCCTTGAGAGCTCCGAGCCGGTGGACGCCACGCCGGAGGGCGAGGAGCAGGTCTAGGCTCCCCGTCGAACCTCAACACGTCGAAGGCCGGCCCACCAGGGCCGGCCTTCGAGATTGCGCGCGAACTATCAGGCGCCGGGGTCGGGGATGCGCTAGGACGAACGGCTCGTGCCGCGCGCGGACCGGAATCGCTGCCAGATGCCCTCGGCTTCGTCTCCCGAAGTCTCCGACGCGGCCCCTGCCCCCTCGACCTTCTTCGTGGTCCGGCGGCGGGTGGGCTTCTTCGCCTCCGTGGCCGGCGCCTCCTCGGCCGACTGAGCCTCCGCCTTCTTGGTGGTCCGGCGGCGGGTGGGCTTCTTCGCCTCCGTGGCCGGCGCCTCCTGGACCGACGCCTCGGGTTCGGCCTTTCCGGCCTCGGGGCTCAGCCCCAGTTCGGCGAGGGTGGACTCGTCAGCCTCCTCGAACGTGTACTCGCGCTTCGCCTCGAGATCCTCGTCACCCAGGCCCCCGATCCCTTCCAGCTCCGTCAGCTGCGACAGGTCATCCAGCTCGACCCAGCCGATCTCTCCGGCCTCGCCGGCCTCGCCGGCTGTACCGGCCTCAGCCTGGACGCGGCCACGTGCACGACCCCGTCCGCGTCCACCTCGGCGGCGGCGACGCTTGCGCGGCTCGCCCTCGGTGGCACTCTCCTCGGGTGCGGCCTTCGCCTCGAGCTCGGTCGGCTCGGTCGCCTCCGCCTCCGGCGCCGCAGTGGCTGCTGCGCGACCGCGTCCGCGTCGTCCCCGACCATTGCCGCGGGACGGCGCCTCGGCGCCGCCTTCGCGCAGCGCAGCCAGCGCGGCGGCCGCGACGCCCGGGGAAGCCTCGCGGAAGCCGAACTCCGGCACGACCTCCTTG
>DASUSP010000302.1:0-9685 GCA_036375035.1 Candidatus Limnocylindria bacterium | reverse complement strand
GAACCCGGTTCCCCTTCGCCATGCGCTGGAGGACCTCCTGCAGCGGGCGATCGAGCCCGCCGGGACGCGCCAGCACACGCCGGTCGCGTTCCGCCGTGCCGTCGCGCAGCTGGCCGGCTCCACGCAGCGGCGGATCGTGGGAGTCGACGTCGGTTCTCGCTACCTCACCTGGGCGCAGGCCGACGAGGAGGGCGTAGCCGAGAGCCGCGTCTTCGCGGCCGGCGGCCTGGCGGGCTCGCGGCTGATGGGCGGCGTCCCTGGGCGGCTGACGCGATGGATGCCACTGGTCGTCGACGAGCTGGCCGTGGCTGACGTGCTCCAGACCCTGCATGCACGCCCGGCCACGCTGCCGCAGACCGAGGACGAGCTGGCCGTGGTGCACGCCGCCGTCCGCCAGCAGCTGGCCCTGGCGGTCGAGCCGGAAGGTGGGTCAGCCGCGAGCCTGGAGGGAGTCGACCTGATCATCGGGGCCGGTCGAGCGCTGGCGGGCGCGCCGCGCCCGGCCCAGGCGGCGCAGCTGCTGGTCGACGGGATGCGTCCGCTGGGGGTGACGCAGCTGGCGCTCGACGCCGCCGGTGTGCTGCCGCCGCTCGGGGCGCTGGATGACGCGGAGATCGGCGAGGGGATGGGGGTGCTCCGCGATGATCTGCTGGTGCCGCTCGGGACGGCCGTCGTCTGCCGTGGCGGCCGCCCGGGGCAGCTGCTGATGCGCGTCACCATCCGCCGCACGGGCTGGCCGGCGGTGGGTCCCATCGACCTGCGCAGCGGCCAGGTCCAGGTCGTCCCGCTGGCCAGGGGCCACGAGGCGGAGCTGGACGTGGAGCTGCACAACGGCGCGTCGCTGGGTGGTCCACGCAGGGCGCGGCAGGTGACGGTGGAGGTCACCGGCGGCGTTGTTGGCCTGATCCTGGACGCGCGTGGCGTGCCGCTGTCGCTGCCGCGCCGGCCGGACGATCGCCGCGCCGTCCTGGCGTCCTGGCGCGACGCGTTCCTGCGGGAGCCGGCGCTCCCCGTGCTGGAGCCGGCCCTGGTGGGCAGCTGATGCCCGGCTCGACGCTGCACCGCGTTCCGATTCCGCGCGGCGCCATGCCCACGGTCGAGGTCGGCGCCGAGGTGCACCCGGAACAGGTGCTGGCCGTGCGACGACGCCCGGGGCACCCGGTCCGGGTGCGCGTCACCGAGCTCCTGCGGCGTCCGGCCCGCCAGGTCGCCGCCCTGCTGCTGGCACGGCCGGGGGCGCAGCTGGAGGAGGGCGAGCCGCTGGCTCGCGACCCGCAGGGCCGCGAGGTCGTCTCCCCGGTGAGCGGCCTGCTGCTCAACCTGTCAGCGGTCGATGGCAGCGTTCTGATCGCGCCGCTCGGCGAGGAGGAGCCGGTGATCGGCCACGTCCATGGGCGCGTGCGCGCCATCGAGCCGGCGGCCATCGTGCTGGAGGTGCCCGGCGTGGTGCTGCACGGGGTGGGCGGCACCGGCGAGGCGGTCCACGGCGAGCTGGTGATCGCGGTGCACACCCCGGAGGAGGAGCTGCGCGCCGGCGCCATCGACGTCGGGGCGACCGGCAGGATCGTGGTCGGGGGCTCGCGGGCCTCGGCCGAGACGCTGACGCGGGCACGCGCCATGGGAGTCGCCGGGATCGTGCTGGGCGGCGTGCTGGACAAGGAGCTGCGCGATTTCGAGGCGATCCAGCGCCGCCGCCGCGAGATCGGCGGCCTGACCGGCTCCTTCGGGGTCCTGCTGCTGGAGGGCTTTGGCAAGGTGGGGATCGACCCGCAGCGCTTCGCATGGCTGCGGAGCCACGCCGGGCGCACGGCGAGCCTGTTCGGCGCGGAGGGGCTCCTCTTCGTCCACGAGGCCACGCCGCCGCCGGGCCGCCGCAGCCTTCCGCGCGTGGGGGAGCGGGTGGTCGCGCACCGGAGGCCTTTCCAGGGCCGGGCCGGGGTCCTGGTCGCCGAGCTCGACGACCTGCATGCCACCCCATCGGGCATTCCGACCCGGATGGGCTTGGTCCGCTTCGAGGATGGCCGGCTGGCACCGGTGCCGATGGCGAACCTGGACGCAACCCTGCCGGTCGCCCCGTCCCGCTGAGCGCCCTATCCTCTTGGCGATGGACCGATCCGCGACCGCGCCGGCTGCCGCCGGCGCCCTGGTGTCCGATTCCGCGGCCGAGACGCGCCGGCTGGGCATCGCGCTGGGCAGCCTGGCCCGGCCGGGCGCCATGATCGCGCTGGTGGGGCCGCTGGGCGCCGGCAAGACGCAGCTGGCCAAGGGCGTGGCCGAGGGCCTGGGCGTGACGAGCGTGGTGAACAGCCCGACCTTCATCCTGATGAACGAGCACGTCGGCCGGCTGCGGCTCTTCCACGTGGACGCGTACCGGCTGGACGACCCGGAGGAGGCGCTGGCCGCCGGCCTGCTCGACGAACGCGGGGCCGAGGGCGTCACGGTTGTGGAGTGGGCCGACCGCCTCGACGGCTGGCTGCCGCTGGACCGGCTGGACGTCGAGCTGGAGATGGACCCGGACGGCCGGCCCGACCGGAGGCGTATCGCCTGGCAGGCTCACGGCGAGGCGCACGCGCGGCTGGCCGAGGCGGCCCTGGGGCGGGGGCCGGCGTGATCCTCGCCCTCGAGTCGGCCTCGACTGACATCTCGCTGGCCCTCACCGAGGCCGACGGGACGCCCATCGGCGTGACGGGCTGGACCTCCGACCGCCGTCAGGGCCACGAGACCCTCCCCCGCCTCCTCGACCTGCTGCGGGAGCACCGGGTGGAGATGGCGCGCGTTGGCGCCGTGGCGGTGGGCATCGGTCCCGGATCGTTCACCGGGCTGCGGGTTGGCATGAGCCTGGCCAAGGGCCTGGCGCTGGCGCTGCGCGTGCCGCTGGTCGGCGTTCCCAGCCTTCGCGCCTGGCTCGACTCGGAGCCCGATGCCCGGGCCGCCCTGGCGCGCGCCGGCGCCCGCGACGCCTACCTGCTGCTGCGCGACGAGGACGCGCCGCGCGTCGTGGACCGGGACGACCTCCCGCCGGGAGCCCGCAACGAGCCGGTCGTGGCGCCGGGCGAGCTGGCGGCGGCCTTCGGCCTCGGCGCCGCCGTCGCGCCGCACCGGGCTGCGCTGGCGGTGGCCGCGTCCGCGGCGGCGAGGCTCGCCCTCGAGCCGGGCGGCGACGACCTCGCCCGCCTGGAACCCGCCTACCTCCGTGCGCCGCGCGGGCTCGGCCAGCTTCCGCACGCGGAGGCGGGCTGATGGCCATCGGGCTGCCTGTGACCGTCGACGCCATGCGCATGGCCGACATCCCGCAGGTGCACGAGATCGAGCGCCTCAGCTTCTCAACGCCGTGGCCGTCGTACGCGTTCGAGCAGGAGCTGACCGGCAACCGACTGGCGCGCTACGTCGTGGCGAGAGTCGGATCCGGCGCGCTGGAGCGCGTGGTCGGGTTCGCCGGCGTGTGGCTGATGGTGGACGAGGCGCACATCACGACGTTCGGCGTGCACCCGGCCTGGCGGCGCCAGGGGATCGGGCGCCGGCTGCTGGTCCGGCTGATGGAGCTGGCCGAGGAGCTGCAGGCGCACCGCATGACGCTGGAGGTGCGGGTCGGCAACGTGGCGGCGCAGGAGCTGTACCGCTCCTTCGGCTTCGAGATAGCCGGGCGGCGGCCGCACTACTACACCGATGACGGCGAGGACGCCCTGATCATGAGCACGCCGCCGCTGCACGAGCCGGCCATGCGCGAGGTCCTGCGCCGCGAGCGGTGGCGTGACGACGCGGCCACCGAGCCCGAGGCCCCGCGATGAGCGGACCGCGGATCCTGGCCATCGAGACCAGCTGCGACGAGACGGGCGTGGCGGTCGTGGTCGGCGGGCGCCGGATCGAGGCCAACCAGGTCGCGACGCAGATCGCGCTGCACGCCGAGACCGGCGGGATCGTCCCGGAGGTGGCCGCGCGGCAGCAGCTGCGCTGGATCGTGCCCACGATCGAGGCCGCCCTGCAGGAGGCCGCGGCGGATTGGGACGACCTGGACGCGGTGGCGGTGACCTACGGTCCGGGGCTGATCGGCTCGCTGCTGGTGGGGCTCAACCTGGCCAAGGCGGTGGGCGAGGTGCGTGGCCTGCCCCTGGTTGGCGTCAACCACATCGAGGGCCACATCTACGCCAACTGGCTTACCGATGTCGCCGCCGACGAGCTGCTCCCCGCCGAGCCGCCCTTCCCGCTGCTCTGCCTGGTGGTCTCCGGCGGGCACACCCAGCTGGTCCTGATGGAGGACCACGGCCGATACCGGCTGCTGGGGCAGACCGCCGACGATGCGGCCGGCGAGGCCTTCGACAAGGTGGGACGGCTGCTGGGGCTTGGGTACCCGGGCGGGCCCGCCATCTCGGCGGCTGCGGCGGGTGGCACGCCGTCGGTGCGCTTCCCGCGGGCCAGGACCCATGGCCCCTACGATTTCAGCTTCTCCGGCCTGAAGACCGCCGTGCTGCGCGAGGTGCAGGGCTACCGGGAGCGCAACGAGCCGATCCCGGTGGAAGCGCTGGCCGCCTCGTTCGAGGAGGCGGTGGTGGATGCGCTGGCAACCAAGACGCTAACCGCCGCCACGGACTTCGGGGTTGCGGCGGTGGCGCTCGGCGGCGGGGTGGCCGCCAACCGCGCCCTGCGTGCCGAGCTGCGCACGCGGCTGGAGGCGCAGGGGCTGCCGCTGCTGGTGCCCCCGCCGGCGTGGTGCACCGACAACGGCGCCATGATCGGTGCAGCGGCCGCGTTCCGCTTCGCCGCCGGCGACCGCGCCGCGGCGGACCTGGAGGCGATCCCCAACCTGGCACTTCCCTGGCTGGACCGATGAGCGATCCGCTGGCCGCCGACCGGCTGGCGCCGCCGACGCCGGGACAGCTGAGACGCCTGCTGGCCGCCGAGCGGCTGCGTCCGCGCAAGGGCCTGTCCCAGAACTTCCTGACCGATGCGTCCGCCCTGGACGCGATCGTGGCCGCGGCGGACCTGACGCCGGGGGACCGCGTGGTCGAGATCGGCCCGGGGCTGGGCGTCCTGACCCGCCGCCTGCTGGCGGCGGGTGCATCGGTCCTGGCAGTGGAGCTCGACGCGGGCCTGGCAGCATGGCTGGGCCGGGAGCTGGGGGAGGTGGCCGGCTTCGAGCTAGTGCAGGCCGATGCGCTGGAGGTGGACCCGGCCGCATGCTTCCCGGGCCAGGCGTTCAAGCTGGTGGCCAACATCCCGTACCACATCACCAGCCCCCTGCTGCACGCCTTCCTGGAGGGGGAGCGCCCGCCGGAGCTCACCGTGCTCCTGGTCCAGTTGGAGGTCGCCGAGCGCGTGGCCGCACCGCCCGGCCAGATGAGCTACCTGTCGGTCTTCGTGCAGAACGTGACCCGTGCCGAGGTCGTGGCGCCGGTGCCGGCCGGGGCCTTCGAGCCTGCCCCGAAGGTCGACTCGGCGGTGCTGCGCCTCGTCCGTCGCGACGACCCGCCCATCCCGCCGGGGCCGCGGCGGGAGCCGTTCTACCGCATCGTGCAGGCCGGGTTCCGCCAGCGCCGCAAGATGCTGCACAACGGCCTGGGCCGCGAGCTGCCGCTGCCGCCCGGCGCCCTGGACGAGACGCTTACGGCGTGTGGCGTGGACCCGCAGCGCCGCCCGCAGACCCTGAGCGTGGACGAGTGGGCCTGTCTGGCCGGCCACCTGGCGCCGGTGCTGGGCGAGGACCGGCGCGGCCGCGGAGAGGCGGGCGCATGATCCCGTTGCGCCTTTGCGCGCCGGCCAAGCTCAACCTGCGGCTGACGGTGACCGGCCGCCGCGCGGATGGCTACCACACCCTGGACACCGAGATGGTGCTGCTGGAGCTGGCCGACCGGCTGCTGCTCATGCCCGGCTGCAGCGGCCTGCGGGTGGAGGCCGGTCCCGCCGAGGACGTGCCGCGCACGCCGGGCGAGAACCTGGCCTGGCGCGGTCTGCTCGCCGGCCTGGAGGGAGAGCCACAGCTGGCGTGCCTGGCCCTGGAGAAGCGGATTCCTGCGGCCGCTGGGCTTGGCGGCGGCTCGTCGGACGCGGCCGCCGCATGGCGGCTGGGGCGACGCTGGCGCGGCATCCCTCACGACTTCGCCACCCAGCCCGGGCAGCTGGCCGAGCTGTCGCGAATCGGCGCCGACGTCCCGTTCTTCGCTGCCGGGCTGGCCGCCGCCCGCGTCGAGGGGATCGGGGAGCGGGTCACGCCGCTGCCAGTCCCGCAGACCGGCGAGGTGGTGCTGGCGCATCCGCCCTTCAGCCTGTCCACGGCGGCCGTCTTCGCCGATCTGCGCCCCGACGAGTGGGGCCGGGCCCAGCATGCCGACGGCAATGACCTGCTGGCTCCGGCCCGTCGGCTGCGCCCGGAGCTGGACGACGTGCTGCGCCTGGTGGCCGGCTCCGGCGCGGGTCCGCGCCTCTCCGGTTCGGGGCCCACCGTCTTCGCCCTCACCGACGATCCGGAGCGCGCGGACGCCGTCGCGGCACGGCTGCGCCGGGCCGGGCTGCGGGTCACCCGGACGCGGCTGCGGCGCGAACCGGCTAGGATCGAGACGTTGAGCGAAGACGAGGAGGTCTGAACACAGTGCGCACCGTGGTGCAGACCAACGCGGCCCCGGCCGCCATCGGGCCGTACAGCCAGGCCATCCGCAACGGGGAGCTGGTGCTGACCGCCGGCCAGATCGGCATCGACCCGGGCAGCGGTGAGCTGGCCGAGGGCGTCACCGACCAGGCCGAGCGCGCCCTGCGCAACCTGACCGCCATCCTGGACGCGGCCGGCACCAGCCCGGAGCGTGTCATCAAGACAACCATCTTCCTGGCCGACATGGCCGACTTCGCGGCGGTCAACGAGGTGTACGCGCGGCACTTCTCTCCGCCCTATCCCGCGCGATCGACCGTCGCCGTGGCCGGGCTGCCCAAGGGCGCCCTGGTCGAGATCGAGGCGGTGGCGCTTGCCGGCGAGGGGGGCTGAGGTCCGGTTGACCGTGCTCTCGCGCCACGGATACCATCGGCGCCACTTGCCGTCCCCGTGAGGAGCCACTCGCACGTGCTTTCTTCCGCGGCGATCGTCCTGGCCGCGGGCCAGGGGACCCGGATGCGATCGCGCGTCCCGAAGGTGCTGCACCCGCTTGCCGGCCGTTCGATGCTCGGCCACGTCCTGGCCGCGCTGGCCGCTGCCGGCGTGGAGCACCGCGTGGTGGTGACCGGTTCCGGCGCCGATGCCGTGGAGGACGCGCTGGGCCCCGAGGTGCCGACCGTTCGCCAGGACCCGCAGCTGGGCACCGCCGACGCGGTGCGCTGCGGCCTGGCCCGCATCCCCTCCACGGTGCGCCACGTGCTGGTGACCATGGGGGACGTGCCGCTGCTCCCCGCCGAGCTGTTCCAGCGACTGCTGCGAGAGCAGGCCGAGGGGGAGGCCACCATCGCGCTGCTCTCCGCGCGCGTCCCCGATCCGACCGGCTATGGTCGCGTCGTGCGCGACGCGGCAGGCGCAGCGACCGCCATCGTGGAGGAGAAGGAGGTGGACGCCGACACCCGCGCGGTCGACGAGGTGAACGCGGGTACCTACTGCTTCGATGCCGCGTGGCTGCGCGCCAACGTCGGCAACGTGCCCGCCTCGGCGTCGGGCGAGTACTACCTGACCGATCTCGTGGCGCTGGCCGCCGGCGGCGGCCGCCGCGTGTCGGTGGTCGAAGCCCCGCGGCCGGAGCTGACCACCGGCATCAACGACCGGGTGGCGCTGGCGGCCGCCGAGCGTCTGCTGCGCGGCCAGATCGCGGAGCGCCACATGCGCAGTGGCGTCACCATCGTGGACCCGGAGAGCACCTACATCGACGCCGCGGTCGAGATCGGGCAGGATGCGCGCATCGAGCCGTGGACCATCCTCAGCGGGGCGACGGTAATCGCCCAGGACGCGGTCATCGGTCCCAATGCGAACGTGCGCGACTCGCGCATCGGGCCGCGCACCAGCGTGTGGGCCAGCGTGATCGAGGAGTCGGAGGTGGCCGAGGACGTCCAGATCGGGCCGTACAGCCACCTGCGCCCCGGCTGCCGCATCGGTCCCCGATGCCGCATCGGCAACTACGCCGAGCTCAAGAAGGCGAGCGTGGGCGCGGGCACGCAGCAGCATCACTTCAGCTACCTCGGCGACGCCGAGATCGGCGAGAACGTCAACATCGGCGCGGGCGCCATCACCGCCAACTACGACGGCGAGCGCAAGAACACCACCATCGTGGGCGACGGCGCCTTCATCGGCGTCGACACCATGCTCCGCGCGCCGGTGACCATCGGTCCCGGAGCCAGGACAGGTGCGGGGGCGGTCGTCACCCGCGACGTGCCGGCCGGGAAGACCGTGGTCGGCATGCCGGCGCGTCCCATCGAGGCGCGCCGGCGAAGCCGGGACGCGGAGGTCGTCGAGCAGACGGCGGGCGTCCCGGATCGGAACCCGCAGCAGGGAGGTCCAACCAAACCCCCCGATGCCTGAAGGCAGCAGTAACGGCGCCGCCGGTCAATCCGGCCCGGCCCGCGGAGTCGATCGATGACCGATACGTGGTGGATTGATCTGCTCGCGGTGGCGGGGCTCATCCTGATCGGTGGCTTCTTCGCCGCCAGCGAGATCGCCCTCATCACTGTCAAGCGCCACCGGCTCAACCAGCTCGTGGGGGAGGGCAGCCGCTCGGCGCGCGTGGCCCAGCGCCTGGTCGACGACCCGTCGCGCTTCCTGGCCACCATCCAGATCGCGATCACTTTCCTGGGCTTCCTGGCCTCGGCGGTGGGCGCCGTGTCGCTCTCCGGCGGCCTGTCCGAGCTGGTGGCGCTGATCCCGGGGCTCGAGGAGGCGGCCGAGGAGATCAGCTTCGTGCTGATCACGCTGCTCATCGCGCTGGCCTCGATCATCATGGGCGAGCTGGTCCCCAAGACGCTGGCGCTGAGCTTCGCCGATCGCTTCGCACTGATCGTGGCGCGTCCGATCGGCTGGCTGGACTTCATCCTGCGCCCGGTGGTCTGGTTCGTCTCGTCGGTCTCCAACGTCCTGGTCCGAGCGCTCGGCGGCACCGAGCGGCCGCAGGCCGGCTACCTGTCCACCGAGGAGTTGAAGATGCTCGTCGAGACCGGGAGCGAGCAGGGCGGGATCGAGGAGGACGAGAAGGAGATGATCCACGGGGTCATCGAGCTCGCCGAGAAGCAGGTCCACGAGGTGATGGTCCCGCGCATCGGGATCCGGGCGGTGGAGGTGACAGCGGCGCTGGGCGACGTGCTGGACCTGATCGTCCGCGCGGGGCACTCGCGCGTGCCGGTCTACGAGGAGAGCCTGGACAACATCGTGGGCATCCTCTACGCCAAGGACCTGCTGCCGTACCTGAAGCGCAACGGCGGTCCGGCCCCGGAGATCGACATCCGCAAGCTGGCGCGCCCCGCGGTCTACGTGCCGGAGACCAAGGCCGTGGACGAGCTGCTGCACGAGATGCAGGCCGCCAAGCGGCACATCGCCATCGTGGTGGACGAGTACGGCGGCACCGCCGGGCTCATCACCATGGAGGACGTCGTCGAGGAGATCGTGGGCGAGATCCAGGACGAGTACGACACCGAGGAGACCCTGGTCGAGACCCTGGAGCAGGACGGCGAGACGGCGTTCCGGGTGGACGGACGGGTCAGCATGGACGACCTGCGCGACCTGTTCGACCTG
>DASUSP010000301.1:0-2488 GCA_036375035.1 Candidatus Limnocylindria bacterium | reverse complement strand
GGCCGCGTGCTCGAGGAGCTCGACGAGCTGGAGCGGGTCCTGGTGAGCGAGCAGTTCACCCGCGCCCCGCGCTGACGCGGCAGCCGGCGGGTCGGTAGATGATCAGCGGCAGCCCGCACCGTCGCAGCCGCAGCGGCCTGTGGTTCGCCGCGTTCACGATCATCTCCCTGCTCCTGCTGCTCGCCTCGGGCACCGACGCAGCCCGCTCCCTGCAGCGCACCTCGGCCCGCGCGCTGGACCCGGTGCGGCAGGCGATCGGCGGCATCGGTGAGGGGGTGGTGGGGATCTTCGGCGTCATCGGCGAGATCGATCGACTGCGCACCGAGAACGACGACCTGCGGCGCCGACTGGCCGGTGCCGAGCAGCGGCTCGCCGAGCTGGAGGAAGCGGCGGCCGAGAACGCCGACCTCCGCGACCTGCTCGGCCTGGCCGAGTCGCTCGAGATGGATCTGCTGCCGGTTCGCATCATCAGCCGCGACCCGTCCAACTTCACCTGGGAATTCGGCATCGACGCCGGCGCGCAGGATGGGGTGCGGACCGGCATGCCGGTGGTCGGCTCGGCGGCCGGGGCGGGCGCGCTGGCCGGGACGGTGGTCTCGGTCGGTCCCGACTCGGCGACGGTGCGCATGATCGTCGACCCGCGCTCCAGCGTCGTAGCGCTCGATCAGCAGTCGCGGGCGCTGGGCCTGGTCCAGGGGCAGCTGGGCGGGCAGCTGATCATGGTCCAGGTCAACGTGACCGAGGAGCTGGCCGTGGGAGACCCGATCGTGACCGCCGGCCTGGTTCTCGGTTCGGACGTGGCTCGCAGCGCCTATCCTCGCGGGCTGCTGATCGGCCACGTCGCTGACGTCGAACAGGACGCCAACGCGCTGACGCAGACCGGATTCGTTCGACCGGCGCTCGACTTCTCGCGCCTGGACCGGCTGCTGGTGGTCACCGCCTTCGAGCAGGACTGAGGCCCCTCCGCCGGAGGGGCCATGTGTGGATGGCTCCATCGGCCAACCACGGGTGTGGACCTTCGGGGCATGGGCGGCCGAGCGCACGGGGTCTAGCGTGCCGGCTGGATAGCCATCGCCCCGCCACGCTCGCCGTGGTGGGCCAGCCGCCACCGAGGAGCCCCGCATTGCGCAATCGATCACGTGCCCAGCTCAGCATCGCCATCGTCGTGTCTCTCGTCCTGGGGCTGCTGGCTGCCGCACCGGCGGCGGCCGCCGGCCCGAAGGTGGCCATCATCGTGGGTCCCACCGGCTCGCTGACCGACTACTACCGCAGCGCCGGAAACCAGCTGGCCAACACGGCCACCGCCGCGGGGGCGGAGGTGGTCAAGGTGTACTCTCCCAACGCCACCTGGGCCAACGTGAAGGCCGCCGTCGACGGCGCCAGCATCATCGTCTACCTCGGCCACGGAAACGGGTTCCCGAGCCCGTACAGCTCCACCGAGGACCCCACCAAGGTCAACGGATGGGGCCTGAACCGGACCACCACCAACGGGGACGCCGACAACTGGTCCACGACCATGGTCTATTGCGGCGAGGAGGCCCTGCTCGGCACGCTCACGAGCGCCGACCCGGCACAGTGGAACTACTGCGGCGGCTCCACCGGGACCGATGGGATCACCCCCGCGCCCGGCTTCGTGATGATCTACCAGGGCGCCTGCTACGCCCCCGGCGCCGGCGAGACCGGCGGGGCCACCGAGGAGCAGGCGCGAGAGCGCGTCGTCAACTTCAGCTACCCGGCCCTGGCACTGGGCGCCGGCGCCTACTTCGCCAGTGACTTCGGCGCGTCCAGCCTGATCGACCAGGTCCTGCGCTACCCCGACCGCCCCTTCGGCGAGATTTACCGCAACGGCACCGGCTACGACGCGGCGGCCCAGCGCGTCTTCGACCACCGCGACGTGGCTGGCGCCGAGGTCCGCATCCAGAAGACGTACGCCTCCTCGCTTGGCCGCTCGGACTACTGGTACGCGTTCGCCGGTGACCCGGCCCGGACCCCGGCCGGTGGGACCGGCGTGCTGCCGGGCGAGCCGATTGTCCTCAAGGTAGCACCCAGGCCCGACGTCACCGGACGCAAGACGTCGGTTCGCGTGCGCGCCTGGTTCGACGTGCCGGTCGAGGGCATCGACGCGACCAGCTTCACGCTGTACGACTCGTTCGGGTTCCGCGTCCCGGCAAGGGTTCGCTGGCGCGCCGACCTCAACCTGGCGGTCCTTATCCCGTCGCGTACCCTCGTCACCAAGGAGTGGTACACGGCTCGGCTGAGCGGTGCGATCAGGAGCGCCGCTGGCATACCGCTGACCGCCTACGAGTGGCGCTTCAAGACCAAGAATGACGGCGGTGACGGCGTATCTGCCAACTGGCGCACGCCGCGGCAGCTGGTCTTCCGGCAGGGAACTCATACCGGATACCAGCTCGACGCCGAGGGGCGCCTGACCGCCGGCAAGACCGCCACCCTGGCCTGGGATTCCGCGGCCCAGACCAGCACCCTGCGG
>DASUSP010000300.1:0-2269 GCA_036375035.1 Candidatus Limnocylindria bacterium | reverse complement strand
CTGGACGCCCTTCATGGACCGGGCCGGGCGCACGTTGGCGTACAGCTCCAGGGCCTGGCGCAGCCCGACGTTCACGCTGCGGAAGCCGCTGCCCACCGGCGTGGTGATGGGCCCCTTGATGGCAATGCCGGTGGCACGGATGGACGCGATCACCCGGTCCGGGAGCGGCGTCCCCTCGGTGGCGATGGTGGCCTCCCCGGCGGACTGGACGTCCCACTCGAAGCCGATCCCGGTCGCCTCCAGGACTCCGACGGTGGCCTCCGACAGCTCGGGACCGATGCCGTCGCCGGGGATCAGCGTGACGCGGTAGCTCACTGGATGCTCGTCTCCGTGGCGCGCCGGTCAAAGCGCCGGCGGTACGGCCGACAGTGTAGGCGGCACGCGGGCGGGCCGATCGGTGCTTGACGTCGCGCGAAGCCGGCCGCATCGTGCTCACCGTGGATGAGCTCGACATGGGGGCCGGCGCGGCGCTGGCGCACGGCACGCGCATCGGGCGGTAGCCAAGCTCGCCGCCGCCCTGGGGCGAGGGGACTCCGGTGACGCTGGACGACTGGGAAGCCGCCGCGCGCCGCAGCGGCGCGCTGGTCGCGCTGGCGGTGGGAGCGCTGCTGGCGCCGGGGGTTGCGGCGTCGGCGCGCGACGAGGGTCGCGTCGTCGGGCGACCGATCCTCGGTCCGGTCCGGCTGGCAATCCTGGCCGCGGGCTGGTTCGGCGTGGCGGCTCTGCTGTGGAGACCCCTGCCGATCCGCCTGTCCCCGGCACAGCGACGGATCGCGCTCCTCGTCGCGGTCCCCACGTACGTGGCCGGCATGGTGGCAGTCGTGACGGGCCGCCTGGCCCTGGGGCGTTCGTACCGCGTGTCGTCGACGGTCGGGCTTCGCCTGGCGCCCGGCCACGTCCTCGTGCAGTCGGGGCCGTACGGCATCGTGCGGCACCCGATGTACGTCGGCCTGTTCCTGGCAGCCGCCGGCACGCTGCTTCTCTATCGCACCTGGGCCACCGCCCTGTTCGTCGCCGAGCTCCCGGCCCTCGTCGCCCGGGCGCGGGTCGAGGACCGAGCGCTCGCGGCGGAGTTCGGGCCGGCATGGGCGGAGTACCGCGACCGCGTCCCGACCTGGTTCCCGCGGCTGAGGACCTAGCCAACCAGCGGAGCCCACGAGCCGACTACAATCTGGGGCGTCCCCCGCACCGAGCTTGACTCGCCGTGCGCGGTGCCTCGCACAGGAGGATGGATGAAGCTCCAGGAGTATCGGTCCAAGGAGATCCTCGCCCGCCACGGCGTGCCGCTGCTGGCCGGCGAGACTGCCACCAGCCCGGAGGAGGCGCGTGCGGCGGCCGAGCGCATCGGCGGCCCGGTGGTGGTCAAGGCCCAGGTGCTGGTCGGCGGCCGCGGCAAGGCAGGCGGCGTGAAGCTGGCGGCGACACCCGAGGAGGCGGAGGTGCGCGCGAGCGAGATCATCGGCCTGGACATCAAGGGCGTGACGGTCAAGACCGTGCTGGTGGTCCCGGCGGCCGACATCGCCAAGGAGTTCTACCTGGGCCTCATCCTGGACCGCGGCAGCAAGGGCGTGACCGTCATCGCCAGCGCCGAGGGCGGCGTCGAGATCGAGGAGACGGCGCGGACCGACCCCGAGGCCATCCTGCGCCTGCCGCTGCACCCGCTGATCGGCCTGCAGCCGCACAACGTGCGCCGGGCGAGCTTCTTCCTGGGCATCCCGGCCGAGCTGCGCAAGGACTTCGCCACGGTGATGCACGGGCTGTACGAGGCCTTCATCGGGTCCGATGCCGACCTGGCCGAGATCAACCCGTTGGTCATCACCGACGACGGGCGGCTGCTGGCGCTGGACGCCAAGATCACGCTGGACGACTCGGCGCTCCCCCGCCACCCGGACCTGGAGGCGTTGCGCGACCTGAACGAGGAGGAGCCGTCCGAGGCGGCGGCGCGCGAGGCGGGCATCAACTTCATCAAGCTGGACGGGAACATCGGCTGCATGGTCAACGGAGCCGGACTGGCCATGACCACCATGGACCTGGTCAAGCTGGCCGGCGGGGAGCCGGCCAACTTCCTGGACATCGGCGGCGGGGCCAAGGCGGACCGGGTGCTGGCCGCCTTCCGCATCATCCTGGGCGACCCCAACGTGCAGGCCATCCTGGTCAACATCTTCGGCGGCATCACCCGCGGCGACGAGGTGGCGCGCGGCATCGTGGAGGCGCGCGCCGGACTGGAGCGCGAGGTACCGATGGTGGTGCGCATCGTCGGCACCAACGC
>DASUSP010000299.1:0-14900 GCA_036375035.1 Candidatus Limnocylindria bacterium | reverse complement strand
CAGGCCGCTGCCTCTGAAGAGGGTAGGGCGCGCGAGCTGGCCGTCGTCTCAACTGGCTCGCACCCGGGATGCTAGGCTGGCCCCTGTGCGCATCGCTGATCTGAAGCCGGGCTGGGACGTCGTGACCAACGACGGTCACCGTCTGGGCCGCGTCAAGCAGGTCGGCCAGCACTTCCTCGAGGTCTCCGGCGGCCGCTTCTCGGCCTCTCTCTACGTGCCGTCGTCGGCGATCGCAAACGTCGAGCACGAGACGATCCACCTCAACTTGGCCGAACGCGAAATCGACGCCACCGGATGGCAGCAACCGCCCAGGACCTCGGACGAGCTGCGGACCGCGCAGGAGCGACACGCCGACCGGGACATCTGACTCAGCGGGCGATTGGGCGTCACGCCGAACGCGCCAGCGACTGGGCGCCGGGAGCGCGGCCCGCTGGCGTACAGCGGACCGCGCTCGTTGCCGAGGTGCGGTCGTCAGGCGAGGGGTTCGGGGTTGCCGAGCACCGGGCAGCGGAAGTCTGCGGCGGCGTCGCGCACCAGGGAGATCTCGCCGGCGTCGACCAGCGCCTGCAGCTCATCCCAGCTGGTCACCAGCTCCGACGGGTCGCCCGATGCGGTCCAGGTGGCGCGGTAGACCGCCCACCGGCCGCCGTGATGACCGCCAGCCGAGCCCGGCGCGAACTCCATGACGCCGAACTGGCCGGGGTTGGACGAGTTGGTGAAGATCGCGAACGGATCGGTGCCCGTCCCGTCCGGGACGTTGGCCTTGTTGCCGAAGACGCGGTACACCGCGTCGTTCGCGTAGGCGGCACCGAACTCTCGCGCGCCGACGGGGCCGGCAAGGGCCAGGATGGTGAGAAGGCCGACGCCTGCGGCCAACGAGAAGCGTCTCATCGCGTTCCTCCGAGGTGACCTGTGGATGTCGGCGGGGCGCCGACTCCCTTCCAGTCTCGAGCGGATCGGTGTCGGTGTAGCGACGCGCTCGTGACGTCGGCGTGACTTTCCGCATTCCAGCGACGCCGTTCCTCGGCCCAGGTGACCACCGGCCCGGTCCGGCTCGTGCGCCACTCGGGTCGTATGGCACTTGATGGGGCCAGTGGTCACCCCGACGCTGGGATCCGTCGAGGGTTACACGTTCGGCTGGTCAGGAGGCGCCATGGAAGGCCAGTTCGTGGTCCAGCTCGAGAATCGTCCCGGCGAGCTTGCCGCGGTTGCGCGGGCGCTCGCAAGTCGCGGCATCAACATCACCCACATCTCGTGTGCCGGGGCCGGCGGCGTGGCCTGCTGCTTCCTGACGACCGACCAGGTCGACGAAGCTCGCGAGGCGCTGTGCGGCCTGGGGCATGCCTTCATCGAGGGAGCGACGGTGGTCGTGGAGGTCGAGGACCGGCCCGGCGGCCTTGCCGACGTGGCGGAACGTCTCGCGGCAGCCGGGGTCAACGTCCTCGCGACGCTGATCATCGGCCGGCATGCCGGCAGCGTGAAGATGGCGTTCGCCGTCGACGACCGCGAGAAGGCCCAGGCCGCGCTGCGGGAGGTCGAGCCCGCTGGTGTCGCATGACCGGCGATCGCGCGTTCTCTGACGACATCCGCGCAGCGACAGTGGGGGAGTCCCGCCTGGATGCCTGCATCCAGTGCGGAACGTGCGGTGGCTCGTGCCCATCGGCCCGTGACATGGACCACACGCCGCGGGCTCTCTTCGCCATGGCCCGCGCCGGACTGCGCGACGAGGTCCTGCGCAGCAACACCTCGTGGATGTGCGTGTCGTGCTACTTCTGCGCGGTCCGCTGTCCGCAGGAGATCCACATCCCCGACGTGATGTACGCGATCAAGTCGATCGCGACCCGCGAGGGCATCGTGCCCGAGCGAACGGCGAGGGACTTCTCGCGCACCTTCGTGGACAACATCCACCGATACGGGCGCAGCTTCGAGGTGGGCCTCGTCGCCCGACACTACCTGCGCCACTACCCCTTCCGACTGCCGGGGATGGCGCCGATGGGCATCAGCTTGGTGACGAAGGGGCGGATGGGCTTCGTCCCGCATCGCATCCGCGGCCTCGCCGGGCTGCGCACCATCCTGGCGCGGGCGTCGCAGCTCGAAGCCGGCGACGCTCGCCGTGAGGTGACCGTGTGAGCGGCTACCTGTACTACCCCGGCTGCTCCCTGGCGGGCAGCGCCCGCGCCTACGCGGAGTCGCTCACCGCCGTCCTGGACACCCTGGGGGTCAGGCTTCGCGAGATCGACGATTGGAACTGCTGCGGCGCCACCGAGTACCTGACCCTGAGCCCGCTGGCCGGGTACGCGCTGATCGGGCGCAACCTGGCGCTCGCTGAGAGCCAGCGCAACGGGAGCGACACGCTGGTCGCGCCGTGCAGCGCCTGCTACGTGAACCTGGCCAAGACCGATCGCTACATGCGCGAGAGCCCGGTGATGCGGGAGCAGCTGAACGGCGCGCTGGCCGCCGACGGAATGCACTACACGCCGGGCGCCGTTGCCGTGCGCCACCTGCTGGAGGTGCTGGTCGAGGACATCGGCCTGGAGGAGCTGGAGCGGCACGTCACCCGTCCGCTGACCGGGCTGCGAGTGGCGCCGTACCTGGGCTGCCTGGTCTCGCGCCCGGACTACGACAGGCGCTGGGCGCGTCGCGAGCAGCCGCTCGAGCTGGACCGGCTGGTGGCCGCGCTGGGCGCGGAGGTCGTCGACTTCCCCCTGCGCACCGCGTGCTGCGGCGGTCACATGACCCAGATCAGTCCCGACACCGGGTTCGAGCTGATCCGCCGCCTGGTCGAGGCGGCCGATCGCGGGGGAGCGGATCTGCTGGTCACCGTCTGCCCGATGTGCCAGATGAACCTGGATGCCTACCAGGGCGAGATGAACCACCACTTCGGGACCGACTACCGGCTGCCGATCCTGTTCTTCACCCAGCTCATCGGTCTCGCCTTCAACCTGGACGCCTCGACGCTCGGCATCGGGAGCGAGGTCGTCTCGGCGCGCGATGCGCTCGCACGGATCGGCGTCGAGGTCCCCACGGTAGAGGGCGAGCCCGCGCCACCGCGGCGCGCGAAGCGTTCGCAGGAGCTGCCGATGCCGGCACCGCTCGCGGAGGGAGACCGATGACGCGAGCTGGCAGGGGCGCCGCTGCGCCCGCCGAGCCGCGGGTCGGCGTCTACGTCTGTCACTGCGGCACGAACATCGCCGGCATGGTGGATGTCGAAGCGGTCCGTGACTGGGCGGCCGAGCGGCTCGGGCCCCACGGGGTCGTGGTGGCGCGCGACTACCCGTTCATGTGCTCCAGCCTCGGGCAGGAGCTGATCGAGCAGGACGTTCGCGAGCAGGGATTGAACCGGGTCGTGGTGGCCGCCTGTTCGCCGCACATGCACGAGAAGACGTTCCGAGGCGCGTGCGAAAGGGCCGGGTTGAACCCGTACCTCTGCGAGCTCGTCTCGATTCGCGAGCAGGCCTCCTGGGTCCACACCGACCGGGACGCGGCGACGGCCAAGTCGAAGGCGATCGTGGCGGGCGGGGTGCTGCGGGTCCGCGAACACGCGCCCCTCGAACCGCTGCGGGTGCCGATCAACGAGGCCACCCTGGTGGTGGGGGGCGGCATCGCCGGCATCACCGCGGCACTGGAGATCGCCGACGCCGGATTCCCGGTCCATCTCGTCGAGCGCCAGCCGTCGATCGGCGGCCACATGGCCCAGTTCGACAAGACTTTCCCGACGCTCGACTGCGCCGCGTGCATCCTCACGCCGCGGATGGTGACGGCCGGAACGCACCCGAACATCACGCTCCATACCTGGAGCGAGGTGACCGAGGTCTCCGGCTATGTCGGGAACTTCACGGTGAAGGTCCTGCATCGGCCGCGCTACGTGGATACCGACCTGTGCACGGGTTGCGGGATCTGCGAGGAGAAGTGCCCGGCCAGGGTCGTCGACCCGGTCTTCGAGGCTGGCATCGGCTACCGGAAGGCCGTGTACCGGCCCTTCCCGCAGGCGGTCCCGAAGTTCCCGGTCCTGGATCCCGAGAGCTGCATCTTCTTCCAGCGCGGAACCTGCAAGGCCTGCGAGAAGCTGTGCCCGACGCACGCCATCCGTCTCGACCAGCAGCCCGAAGAGGTGACGCTGCAGGTCGGCAACATCGTGCTGGCCACGGGCTTCGAGTCATTCGACGCGCGGCGTGTCGAACCGTACGGCTACGGGCGCCTGGCGAACGTGTTCACCAGCCTGGAGTTCGAGCGGATGAGCAACGCCAGCGGCCCCACCGGCGGCCGGATCGTGCTGCGCGATGGCGTCACCCAGCCGCAGACGGTCGGGATCGTCCACTGCGTCGGCAGCCGCGACCGCAACTTCAACGCCTACTGCTCGGCGATCTGCTGCATGCAGAGCATGAAGTTCGCGCACCTCGTGCGCGAGCACACCGACGCGACCGTCTACGAGTTCTACATCGACATCCGGGCCGCCGGCAAGGGGTTCGACGAGTTCTACCAGCGCGTCCAGGACGAGGGAACGATCTTCGTCCGGGGGCGCGTGGCCGAGGTGACGGACGTCCTGCACCTTCCTGAGGAAGCGAAGCACGACGGACAGCTCATCATCCAGGTCGAGGACACGCTGGTCGGCCGTCAGCGCCGGATCCCGGTCGACATGGTCATCCTCTCGGTCGGTCTCGAGCCACAGCCCGACGCCGAGGAGGTGGCGCGGCGCTTCGGCATCACCTGCAGCTCCGAGGGATGGGTGATCGAACGGCACCCGAAACTGGACCCGGTGGCCACCATGACCGAAGGCGTCTTCGCCGCCGGCTGCGCGCTCGGCCCGCGGGACATCCCGACCAGCGTGGCAACCGGCTCCGCAGCCGCGGCCCGCATCATCGGACGCATCCAGCAGCGGGAGATGGCGCTGGAGCCGATCCGCGCGACGGTGGACACCGAGCGCTGCTCGGGCTGCCGCATCTGCAACGACCTCTGCCCATACAGCGCCATCGAGTTCGACGAGGCACGGGCGGTGGCCGAGGTGAACCCGGCCCTGTGCCAGGGCTGCGGGGTGTGCGTCGCGGCCTGCCCCGCCGGAGCCATCAGCGGTACCGGGTTCAGCGACGCGCAGATCCTCGGCCAGATCGAGGGCATCCTGATGAGCACCAACGGCACGGGCGGGTCGCCAGCCACCGAGCCGGAGAGGGCGGTGCCGGCATGAGCATCGCGCCCAGCACCAGCCCCTTCGAGCCGGTCGTGCTGGCGTTCACCTGCAACTGGTGCAGCTACCGGGCCGCGGACCTGGCCGGGACGGCGCGCATCAAGTACCCGCCCAGCGTGCGCCTCATCCGGCTGATGTGCTCCGGACGCCTGGACCCGGCCTTCGTGCTCCGGGCATTCGCCAGTGGAGCCGATGCCGTGGTCATGACTGGCTGCTGGCCGGCCGATTGCCACTACCGCATCCAGAACGTGAAGGCGCTCCGGCGCTTCGAGCTGCTGCATCGGGTCCTCGTGGACCTCGGCATCGAGCCGGAGCGGTTCCAGCGCGTCTACGCCAGCGCGGCTGAGGGCCAGCAGCTGGCAGCGGCGTTCACTCGCATCGTGGACGAGGTGCGGTCGTTGGGCCCCCTGGCCTGGGGGCGTCAGCCGGGGATTGCCGCGGAGAGCGAGGCGCCGGCGGACGAGCCGTCCACCCCGGCGCTCGAGGGGGTGCCCGGGTGACGGCTGCGAACGGGAAGCATCGGTTCGCGATGTACTGGGCCGCTTCGTGCGGAGGCTGCGACATCGCCGTCCTGAACCTGCACGAAGCCATCCTCGACTTCGCCGAGCGCTTCGACATCGTGTTCTGGCCGGCGGTGATGGACGCCAAGTACCGCGACGTCGAGGCGATGCCGGATGGATCCATCGACCTGACCCTGGTCAGCGGCAGCATACGGAACGCCGAGAACGCGGAGATCGTCCGCCTGCTGCGGCGCAAGTCGGCCATCTTGGTCGCCTTCGGCTCGTGCGCCACCGAAGGGTGCATCCCGGGCCTGGCGAACCTCGGCACGACCGCCGGCCTGCTGGACGTCGTCTTCGACGGGCCGGGCACGGACAACCCGGACCACCTCCGCCCCGCGAGCCGCGTGGCCGTCCCAGAGGGCGAGCTGCACCTGCCGGCCATGGAACCGCTGGTCCGTACGCTGGACCAGGTCGTCGAGGTGGATTACCGCATGCCAGGGTGCCCGCCGGAGAGCGAGCGGATCGCCGAGGTGGTCGGGCTGCTGACCGCGGCGCTGGACGGCAAGGCCGGGCTCCCGCCCAGAGGCTCGGTGGTGGGCGCCGGCCACTCGACGGTGTGCGACGAGTGCCAGCGCGATCGCAGCGCCAAGCGCATCTCCGAGTTCCGGCGGATCCAGCAGCTCCCTGCGTTGGACCCCGGCCTGTGCCTGCTGGAGCAGGGCCTGCCCTGCAACGGCTCGGCGACGCGTGATGGCTGCGGGGCGAAGTGCCCGCTGGCCGGGGCCCCGTGCATCGGCTGCTACGGGCCAGCGGACGGAGTGGTCGAGTTCGGAGCGCGCCTGCTGTCGGCGTTCGCATCGGTCGTGGATGCCAGCGAGCCGGAGGAGATCGACCGCATCCTCGATGGGCTTCCGGATCCGGTGGGCCAGTTCTACCGCTTCAGCCTGGCCGGCTCGCTGCTGCGTGGAGCCCGGGCGGCCCGCACGGCGACGGCGACACGGGAGAGTGCGCCATGACGCGCCTGACCATCGACCCCATCACGCGGCTCGAGGGACACGGCAAGATCGAGATCTTCCTCGACGACGCCGGTGACGTGCAGCAGACCTACTTCCAGGTGCCGGAGCTGCGCGGCTTCGAATCCTTCTGCGTCGGCCGCCCGGTGGAGGAGATGCCGGCCCTGACCAACCGCATCTGCGGCGTATGCCCCGAAGCCCACCACCTGGCGGCGTCCAAGGCAGCGGATGCGGTCTACGGCGTCGAGCCTCCCCGTCCGGCGAGGCTGCTGCGTGAGCTGCTCTACTGCGCGTTCTTCGTCACCGATCACACGACGCATTTCTACGCGCTCGGCGGGCCGGACCTCATCGTCGGGCCCGATGCGCCGCTGGCCGACCGCAACATCCTGGGCGTCATCCGCAAGGTGGGGCTGGAGTTCGGCTCCCGGGTGATCGAGACCCGTCGCGGCGGGCACCAGGTCATCGAGCTGATCGGGGGGCGCAAGGTGCATCCCTGCACCTTTGTCCCCGGCGGCCTGACCAAGGGGATCACCCGCGACGAGCGGGACGAGATCGAGGGGATCGCCCACAGCATGCTCGACTTCGCCAGCCTGAGCCTCGACATGTTCGACAAGGTGATGACCGGCGACGGTCCGACGCGCGACCTGGTCCTGGGCGACCTGTTCCGGCACGAGACGTACTACGCCGGCATGGTGGACGACCAGGGGCGGGTGGCGTTGACCGAGGGTCGGGTGAGTGTCGTGGCTCCGGACGGCGAGGCGCTCGGCACCTATGCGCCCGAGGAGTACACCGACTGGATCGCCGAGCACGTCGAGCCGTGGACCTACCTGAAGTTCCCGTACCTGCGCAGGATCGGCTGGAAGGGCTTCGTGGACGGCAAGGACTCCGGCGTGTACTGCGTGGGGCCGCTCGGGCGACTGAACGCGGCCTCGGGCATGGCCACGCCGCGGGCCCACGAAGCCTTCGAGCGCTTCTATGCCACCCTGGCACCACCGGAGGCCGGCATTCGAAGGCTGGTCCACCAGCGCGGCGCCACCCACTGGGCGCGCCTCATCGAGCTGCTCTACGCCGCCGAGCGCATGCTCGAGCTGGTCGCAGATCCGGAGATCACCTCAGACGACGTGCGGGCCGTGCCGACCGGGGCCCCGACCGAGGGCGTCGGCACGGTCGAGGCCCCGCGTGGGACGTTGACGCATCATTACTGGACCGATGAGCGGGGGATCATCACCCGCGTCAACCTCATCGTCGGCACCACCAACAACCATGCGCCGATCGCCATGTCCATCGACCGCGCCGCGCGCGGCCTGATCCGGGCTGGCGTGGTGGTCGACGACGGGCTGCTGGACCGGATCGAGATGGCCTTCCGCGCCTACGACCCGTGCTTCGGCTGCGCAACGCACAGCCTGCCGGGCGAGATGCCGCTCGAGGTCACCATTCGCGATGCGCGCGGCGGTACCGTCGATGTCCTCCGTCGCGACGGCTGACGGTCCCTCGAGGACGCTTGTCCTCGGGCTCGGGAACCCGATCCTCGGTGACGACGGGATCGGCTGGCACGTGATCGACGAGCTCGAGAGACGGCTCTCCCGTACAGCGGCTCGCGACGAGGCGACCGGCCTCGAGCTCGACCGCATGGCGGTCGGCGGCCTGGCGCTGATGGAGCGCCTGGTCGGCTACGAGCGGGCTGTGCTGGTCGACGCGCTGCTCGACGCCCAACCCCCCGGCACGGTCACCACCCGGCCACTCGCCGAAGTGGTCTCGCGACTCGCGGGCCACCTGGATTCGGCGCACGATGCACCGGTGACCCAGGCGCTGACGGCGGGTCGTGCCCTCGGAGCGCAGTTGCCGTCGAGTATCACCGTCGTCGGCGTCTCCGTGCGGGTGGTGGAGGAATTCGGCGAACGGCTCTCGCCAGAGGTAGAGGCGGCGGTCGGGCCGGCCGTGGAGGCCGTCATGCGCGCGCTCGCCCTTCGGCCGGTCGGGGCAGCCTGATGCACGAGGCTGGAATCACGCGCCGTCTCCTGGAGGTCGCGCTGGAGAGGGCGGCCGCAGCCGGGGCAGATCACATCACCGACGTCCACGTGGAGATCGGGGAGGACTCCGACGTGGCCCAGGTCGCGGTCGAGCACTACTGGCCAGAGCTGACACGCGGCACGCTTGCGGAAGGCTCTCGGCTGCGATTCCAGCCAGCGGCCGACGCGCGCGCCTTCCGGATCATCGCCATAGACGTCCCCTAGCGGCGGCTTTCCACCATCTCGCGGCGATCGGCCCGACTCGTACGCCGCTGTGGAAATTGTTGTGGATAACTTGGTGGACATACCCCCTTCGCAGGGCCGCCCGAGAGTCCTAGACTTCGCCCTCGACGCCTATCCTCTCTATCCGGACTCATCCGGCGTCTCGCGATCCGAGCCCAGCGAAACCCTCTCAAACCAGGAGGCTGATTGCCCATGTCCGACCGGTCGAGCGCGCCCTCCGCGAGACCGATGCGGAGCGACGCCCACCGCCACCAGACGCCGCCCGACATCGCCGAGTTCATCCGCTTCTGCCATCGTCGCCGAAGAGTGAGTTGGCCGGAAATCTACGATGAAATGTGCGCGGTCGCCGCACAAAAGGCATTCCACGGCTGGGACCATGACGAGCTGGCACGCCGCGGCCTGACCTTCACGCTGTTCGAGATGCCGCAACTCGCCAGGTGGGTTCGGGAGGTTTTGGCGGAACTGCCAGCGGCCCCCGAGGCCGGCATCGGGCAGGCGCTACCACAGGCCGCCCCTGGCTGACCCTCGGCTCCGCTGGCGGGCGAGCGAGCGATCGCCCGCAGACCGTGCGATCCGACCCCGTTCCTGGACCCCCGGCGGTTTTCCACACGGCGGCCGAGCGGGGTCGCGGATATCCACAATTTCGGGCCAGTACCACCCGGGACCGATGGGCCAGCCGACGCCTAGTACGTGTGGCGGCGCGCCATCTCCCGCTCGATCATGCGCTCCATGATCATGTACTTCTCAATCCGCCGACGCAGCTCGTTGGCCTCCGGCGTGTAGAGGTGCACGTACTGCTGCAGCTCCAGGCTGAGCTTGCGGCTGAACATGCGGGCGTGGTCGAGGTTGCGCCGCAGCAACACCTGGTCCATGCGACGCAGGTGCTCCTCGTTCATGAGGTCCTCGTCGCGGAGCAGCTGCTTGTCGATCTCGATCTGGGTCGGCTGCAGCTGGGTGCGGGTGATGATGCGGTCGTCGGGGGCGTGCTCGTCGGCCATCGCCGACGAGTCTAGCGCAGGACCGATGCAGTGGCTGGACCTCGCGCCGTCGTGCGCATTTGCAGGGTCGGGACGTTCATCGTTGACTCGGGACGCCCGCTCCCGCCACGATGCGCCGTCATGGAGCAGAGCGGCGCGATCCTGGACGCGGAGAAGCGGCTGGCCGTCGAGCGCTGGTTCGTACGCCGCGGGGTGCCGCAGCTGGTGGAGGGCTACGAGAGCGAGACGCGCCTGGACACGCGGGCCGCGCCGCTGATCGTCGCCTGGCTGGTCATCGGTACCGTCCTGTTCTGGGGCGTGAATCCTGCGTGGTCGCTCGCGGCGAATGCCGCCGGGGTCGCCGCTACCCTCGTCGCCATCCCCGCCGTCTTCATCGCCGTGCGGGCGCTGCGCCGCAGGCCGCCGGTCGCCCGAACGGTGACGTTCGACCCCTACGAGATCGTGCTGCTGGGGCTCGCGCCCGGCATCGCCGCGGGCCTCATTGATGGGTCGGTGAGGGAGGCGATCGTCGCGTTCCTGAACGCGCTGCTGGGCATCGGCATCATCTACGTCGTCATCCTGTTCGGCGTCATCGAGCTGGGGATCTGGGCGCTGGGACGGCTGCGCTCGCAGCTTGCCGGGATCGCCGGGCTGGTGGCCACCACCCTGCCGGTGCTCCTGATCCTGGTCGCCTTCCTGCTGTTCGCCGCCGAGATCTGGGAGGCGGGCCACGCGCTGGGAGGCTGGGAGCTGCTGGCGGTCATCGGTCTCCTGGTGGTGATCGGCGCCCTGCTGGTGGTGACCACCTTCCGGGCGGAGCTGACGCGCATGCAGGTTTCGCTCGACTGGACCGATGTCCTGCGACACGTGCCGGGCACCCCGGTGGAGCCGCTCGTGGCTCGAGTGGGGCCTGTGGACGAGCATCCACCGCTGAGCTGGCTGGAGCGCATCAACCTTGCCGCGCTTGTGCTGGTCAACCAGCTCATCCAGTCGGCCTTCGTGGCGCTTGTCATCACTGGGTTCCTGGTGGTCCTGGGGCTGCTTGCCATCCCTGCCGAGGTCCAGGAGCGCTGGATCGGCGAGCCGGTGCAGACCCTTGTGCGCTTCGGCCTGCTGGGTGAGGAGCGCCGGCTGTCCGGGGAGCTGCTGACCGTCAGTGCGCTGCTGGGCGGGATAGTGGGGCTGTACTTCACCGGCCTGGCCATCACCGATGCGGCCACTCAGCGCAGCGCCGAGTTTCGGCGCGCGGTGTCCGACGTCCGGCAGCTGCTGGCGGTCCGCGCCGTCTACCTGGCGGCGCTGGCTGCCGACGCGCAGCACCAGCAGGCCCCGGCGCGCGCTGACGAGGCCGTCGCGGTGGCCGGCGAGCGAGGCTGACGAGCGTGGCTGGACCGGCGGCTGGCGCTATCCTGTGGCCGCGTCCCCGTAGCTCAGTGGACAGAGCAGCGGACTTCTAATCCGCCGGTCGCAGGTTCGAATCCTGCCGGGGACGCCACTGGCCCAGCGCTGCCCAGTACCTCCGGAGCACGGTTAGGCCTGGTCGCCCTCGTGCGGTCGGGAGCAGAGCACTCTGGGCGGTGCACCTCCACACCGCTTTGTGGCCCGGGCCGCTGGGACGCGGCCGCGTGGATTCCGAGAGGTCCAGGCTCCCGACGTAACCCACGGCGAAGTAACGCTTGGATGGGACCGGCCACGCGCCGCACACCCTCGTGAGGAGGAAGACTTCATGGGCGACCCAAGTCTGTACGAACGCCTCGGTGGCGTGTTCGCCATTGCCGCGGTGGTGGATCACTTCAGCGACGCAATCATCGAGAACGCGGCGGTCGGCAAGCTCTCCCAGAATCCTCAGCTGCGCGAGTGGAGCAACGACCAGCCAGAGAGGCTGCCGGGCCTCAAGTGGATGCGGACCCTGTGGGTCTGCGACGTGTCGGGAGGCCCCTACAAGTACGTGGGCACCAAGCCGGGGAGCACGCCACTCGGCCTAGAGGAGGGCCATCGCCACCTCCGCATCACGTCGGAGGAGTTCGATGAGGTTGCCGCCGAACTGGGGCGCACACTTGACGTGTTCAGCGTGCCCGAACGGGAAAAGGACGAGGTGCTGGCTGCCTTCGCGGCGCACAAGCCCGAGGTCATTCAGGGGTCGTTGGCCGAGGCAACGCTGAGTGCAGTCTGACGCGAGCAGAGTGAGCGCGTGGACGGGCAGCACTACAGGGCAGACCAGCAGGACGCGATTCGGTGCGCATGGTCACCGGTACACCGGTATGGGTGGTGGCACGCTACCTGCGAACCGTTCAGATGAGGGCCGGAGCGGTGCCCGTTCCGACCCTCTCCCGGGGGGAACGATAGCCGGCGCTCACCTACCGGGGGGAAGGTGGTGGAGCGCCGGCTCGTTCATACCCTACCCCCCCAGTGAGCCGGTCGTACGAGAATCCGGCAAGGTCGCGTTGGTCGGCCGGCGGCGACGTTGACGGCGCATGGCTGCGGAGCCAGATGTGGACCGTGCAGGCGACCCCAGGCGCTACCCCAAACCCTGTGCGGCTGGCCAGCGCTCGAGAATGATCTCGGCGTCGGCTGGATCCATCCGGTAGCCACGCGCATCCGCATCCCAGGTGATGAGGTCCCTGCGGGCGACGCGTCGCATCACCTTGTTCGGGCCAGCCACGATCCCGGCGAAGGCGGTGCCGGTGCGCTTGCCATACCGGGCGGCCAGGTCGGCGTCCAGCACCAGCACGCCGTCGCGTGTAGACAGCTCCGCCACTTCCCTGAGCAGGCGACGGCTGTCCGCCCCGCGAATGGCATTGAGCACCTCTCCCAGCTGACGGCGCCGGAGGTCCGCCTGGTCCGCGGAACTGGTGGCGGAGCCGCGGGACTGACGCTGAGGGCCCATCACCCATCGCCACGCAAGGGCGACCAGCTCATCCTCGCTGTCGGCTTCGAAAGCGATTCGGGGCATCTGAAACTTCCTGTATAGACTCGTTACGAGATGAGACGAATATATCACGAGCATATACGTGTTAGACTGCGGTCCAACGGCTGCAAGGCTGCGAACCGACAGATCCCTCGGCCCCTCGAACGACGGAGAGCCACGGCTAAACCGCTTCGTGTCGACTTAGCCGCATGGGGGCAGAGGAGAATCCAATGCGTTACACGAGACTCTCTACTTACGACCTGGTCAAGGGCGACTTCGACGAGCTCACCGGTATCGTCGAGAAGGGCATGCTGCCGACGTTCGCCAGGGAGCCCGGCTTCGTGGATTACGGACTGGTCGACGTCGGCAACCACAAGGTCGTCGCGATCAGCATCTGGGAGACCCGCGAAGAGGCGCAGAAGTCGGCCAACATGGCTGCCACCTGGGTCAAGGAGAACATCGCGGACCGGGTCCGGCTGATCACCACCCAGATCGGCAACCTGGCGCTCTTCCACGGCGCACCAGTCGCCGCCTAACGCCCACTCTGAGCCGCGCTGCGCGGCCGGTCGGCCTACCCGCCGGCCTGCGCTCGCAGCCAACAGAGCCGCTCCGGCGAACTGCCGGGGCGGCTCTTTGCGAGGCGAATTGGTGGCTGGCGACGGCTCAGTGGCGCTGCGTGACCTGCGCCGTGCAGTCGGAGCAGACCTCGCTGAGGTCGGCGAGATCATGCCTGGCTACGGGCTCAGCGTAGTTTCGCCCGCAGAACGTGCGATGCCCGATGAGCGCGCCGTCGCTCCACCGCTCCGCCGCGGCGATGTGCCAGATGTTCTCGTTGGCCCCCTGCACGCCGAATGGGGCCTCGGGGTGCAGCTCTTCCGCCATGTTAGCCAGTCTAACCTTGACGCCCCCTGCGCCACGGTCGATCCTGAGTCGATGCACACCGGCCCCGACAGGTTCGGCACCCGGGACCTGCCGCCCGACGTCGACACCCTGGTCATCGGCGCGGGGCAGGCCGGGCTGGCGATGAGCCAGCAGCTGAGCAGCGCCGGCGTCGAGCACGTCGTGCTGGAGGCCCGTGACCGCCTGGGCGGCAGCTGGCTGAAGCGCTGGGACTCGTTCTGCCTGGTCACGCCCAACTGGAGCATCCGCCTCCCCGGCGGCGAGTACGACGGGCCGGACCCACACGGCTTCCTCGGTCGCGACGGGCTGATCGAGCACATGGACCGATACGGCCGCGCCATCGGTTCCCCGGTCGTCCTTGACGCCCGGGCGACGCGCGTTGAGCCGATCCAGGACGGGGGCACGCGCCTGCGGGTGGACACGGCGCGCGGGAGCGTGGCCACGCGCAACGTGGTCGTGGCCACCGGCGCCTTCCAGGAGCCGCGCCGTCCGGCGGCGGCCGAGACCATCCCGCCGGAGATCCTGCAGCTGCACACCGACGAGTACCGCAACCCCGGCGCGCTGCCGCCGGGTGGGGTGCTGGTCATCGGCTCAGGCCAGTCCGGCTGCCAGATCGCCGAGGAGCTCCACGACGCCGGCCGTCGGGTGGTGCTGTCGGTCAGCTCCTGCTGGCGGGCGCCGCGCCACTACCGGGGAAAGGACACGTTCTGGTGGATGGCGCAGCGCGGACTGCGGGCCGCCGAGCTGGGCCTGCCGGCCGAAACGGTCGACGACCTGCCGGACCCGCGGTTGCGTTTCGCCTGCAACCCGCACGTGTCCGGGACCAAGGGCGGGCACACCATCAACCTGCGTCGCCTGGCCGCCGACGGGGTGACGCTGGCGGGCCGCTTCCTCGGGGCGGAGGGCGGCCGCGCCCGGTTCGCCGACGACCTCGCCGGCAACCTGGCCCGAGCCGACACCTTCTTCGACGAGAACCTGCGCCCGGAGTTGGACGAGTTCATCCAGCTGGCCGGCATCGACGCGCCCCCGTACGAGCCGGACACCTTCGACTACGAACCCCCGGGGGTCGGAGAGCTGGACCTGGCGGCGGAGGGGATCGGCACGGTCATCTGGGCGACCGGCTACCGCCTCGACTTCAGGTGGATCTCCGCGCTGCGCATGGACGAGA
>DASUSP010000298.1:0-6468 GCA_036375035.1 Candidatus Limnocylindria bacterium | reverse complement strand
CGGCGCACAGCAGCTGCAGAAGGACCCCAGCATCGGCTTCCGCGGCCCGGGCGCCAACGAGGCGGCGCAGGCCGCGCAGGACTACGACCGGATGAAGGAGAAGGTGCTCGCCGAGCTGAAGAACACCTTCCGCCCCGAGTTCCTGAACCGCATCGACGCCACCGTCGTCTTCCGTCAGCTGACGCGCGAGGAGATCCGCCAGATCGTCGACCTGCTGCTGGGCCGCGTGAAGGACCAGCTGGCCGGCCAGCAGATGGAGCTGGTGGTGACCGATGCCGCCAAGGACGCCATCATCGCCCGCGGGTACGACCAGGCCTACGGCGCTCGGCCGCTGCGGCGCGAGATCCAGAACCAGATCGAGGATCCGCTCGCCGAGCGGATGCTGATGGCCAGCTTCGAGGCCGGCGACACCATCGTGGTGGACGTCGGGCCCGACGACACGCTGACCATCGAGAAGAAGGTCCCGGAGCGAGCGCCGGTCAAGTCTCGCTAGGTCGGTAACGGACCGATAACCCGGCGGTCACCCGCCGCGTGGCAAGATGGCGCGGTGCCTGCCGTCCGGTCCATCTACGTCTGCCAGCAGTGCGGCGCCGAGTCCCCGAAGTGGTCGGGGCAGTGCCCGTCCTGCGCCGCCTGGAACACGCTGGTCGAGACCGTCGCCACGCGTCCGGCGACGACCGCCGCGGCGCGGGCGCGCGGGCGGGGCCCGGTGCCGGTGGGTCCGGGCGTGATCTCGCCCATCGGCGAGGTGGAGAGCGCGGAGGCCGGTCGTCTGCTGAGCGGCATCGGCGAGGTGGACCGGGTCCTTGGCGGCGGCTTCGTGCCCGGCTCGATCGTGCTCTTCGGCGGTGACCCAGGGATCGGCAAGTCCACGCTGCTGCTGCAGCTCGCCGCACGCCTGGCGGCGTCCGGCCACTCCACGCTGTACGTCACCGGCGAGGAGTCGGCCGCCCAGGTCCGCGGTCGGGCGGAGCGGGTGGACGGCGTGGTCGCCGGCCTGGGCCTGGTGGCCACCACCGAGCTCGAGACAGCGCTCGGCGCGATCGCCGCGGAGTCCCCGGCGCTGGCCGTCGTGGACAGCGTGCAGACAATGACCAGCGCAGATCTGGGTGGCCCGTCGGGGAGTGTCGGCCAGGTCCGCGAGGTGGCCACGCGCCTGGCGGAGCTTGCGAAGGCCGGCGTCACCTGCGTGGCGCTGGTGGGCCACGTCACCAAGGAGGGGACCGTTGCCGGTCCCCGGACGCTGGAGCACCTGGTCGACGCGGTGATCTACCTGGAGGGGGAGCGGTTGGGCAGCACCCGGCTGGTGCGCGCCGCCAAGAACCGCTTCGGCTCCACCGACGAGGTGGGCGTGCTCGAGATGCGTGGCGACGGCCTGGTCGAGGTCGCTGACGCGAGCCGCTTCTTCCTGGAGTCGGAGCAGCCGCCGGTGGCGGGGAGCGCCGTGACGATCGCTCTCGAGGGTTCGCGGCCCCTGGCCGTGGAGATCCAGGCGCTTGTGGCGCCCTCGGGCGCGGGGTCGCCGCGCCGCGCCACCACCGGGATCGATGTCAACCGGGTCCTGATGCTCATCGCCGTGCTGGCCCGTCACGCCGGGTTGAACCTGACCGGCCACGACGTATACGTGAACGTGGCGGGCGGCCTGCGCATCGAGGAGCCGGCAGCGGACCTGGCCGTGGCGGCCGCCCTGGCCTCCAGCCTGCGCGAGCGGCCGGTCCGCTCGGGGACCGTGCTCGCCGGCGAGCTGGCGCTGTCCGGGCGGCTGCGCCACGCCAGCCGGGCCGAGCGACGCCTGGCCGAGGCGCGTCGCATCGGTTTCGAGCGTCTCGTGACCGGACCCCTGCGCGGCGGAGACCGGCCGCCGGGCGATGCCCGGGGCCTGCTCACGGCCCCGGACGTGCGGGAAGCACTCTCGCTGGCGCTCGTAGAGCGCTAGCCGATCTCATTGCCGCGCCATCGGGCGCGTGCTAAGGTGGCCGCCCCTGTGCGGGGCGCGGCCTGGATTCATCTCATTCATCTGCGTCATCGGCCGCGGTTCATCGTCATATCGGTCTCATCGGTCCATGACCAAGATCATCCAGCTGGTGGGAGCCCTGCTGGGCACCCTGTTCGGGTTCGGGCTGGGACTCCTGATCCTCGAGCGCGCCGGCGACGTCGTCAGCCAGGCGAACCGTCCCGCGTTCCTGATGGCCGTCGTCGCCGCGTCGCTGCTCTTCGGCTACCTGGCCATCCCGTATATCACCGTCTACCCGACCCGTTGGGCGGTCGACCGCATCGCCCAGGCCGGCGCAGCCGAGTACGCGCTGGGCGTGGCCTCGGTGGTGGTCGGGTTGCTGATGGGCCTGCTGGTCGGGGTGCCCCTCTCCGCGCTGGGCGGCCTGTGGGGCGCCGTGCTGCCCCCGGTGGCCGCCATCCTGCTGGCGCTGCTGCTGCTCTGGACCACGATGTACAAGCGCGACGTCCTGATCCCGGCGGTGGCAAACGTGCTGCCCGGCGGCGGCCGTCCCAAGAGCCCCGGCACGGTGGTGATCGACACCTCGGCGGTGATCGACGGCCGGATCGTGGACATCGGCCGCACCGGGTTCATCCTGGGGACGCTTGTCGTGCCGCGCTTCGTACTGGATGAACTGCAGCGCATCGCCGACTCGCCGGACGCCATGCGTCGCAACCGCGGGCGGCGCGGCCTGGAGATGCTGACCGCGCTGCAGAAGGACTCCGTCTCGCCGGTGCAGGTAAGCGAGGCGACCTATCCCGAGGTGGACGAGGTCGACGCCAAGCTGGTCGCCTTCGCGCGGGACACCGGTGCGGCCATCCTGACCAACGACTTCAACCTCAACCGGGTGGCGGAGCTGCAGGGGATCCGGGTCCTTAACATCAATGAACTGGCCAACGCGGTGAAGGCGGTGGTCCATCCGGGCGAGGAGATGAGCGTCCGCATCATCCAGGACGGCAAGGAGCCGGGCCAGGGGGTCGGCTACCTTGAGGATGGGACCATGATCGTGGTCGAGGGCGGCAGCGCCTTCATGGAGCAGGAGATCCCCATCAGCGTGACGCGGGTGCTGCAGACCGTGGCTGGGCGCATGATCTTCGCCCAGCCACGAGACGGGACCGGCTCCGAGCAGGTCCGCCCGCAGACGAAGGCCCGATGAGCGGGCCTGTCGCCGCGGTGCTGGTCGCGGCCGGACAGGGACGCCGCTTCGGGGCGGAGAAGCTGTGGCTCGATCTCTGGGGGCGCCCGGTGTGGCGCTGGGGCCTGGACACGCTGCTGTCGGTGCCGGAGATGTCCGTCGTCGCGCTGGTGGTTCCCGCCCCCGAGCTGGATCGCTTCCGGGCCGCGCTGCCCGCCGAAACGACCGATCGGGTGCGGGTCGTGGCCGGCGGCGCGGAGCGCACCGACTCGGTGGTGGCGGGCATCACGACGCTGACCGCGGCCGGCGTGGCCGACGAAACGCCGGTGCTCGTGCACGACGCCGCGCGTCCGGCCGCCACGCCCGAGCTGATGGTGCGCGTGGTGTCCGGGGTGCGCGCGGGCACAGGGGTGGTCCCCGTGGTCCCGGTGGCCGACTCGCTGAAGACCCTGGACGCCAATCGCATGGTGAGCGGCACCGTAGACCGCGAACAGGTGCTGGCGGCGCAGACGCCCCAGGGCGCCACCCTGCGGCAGATGCGCGCCGCCATGGAGGAGACGCACGCGTGGGGGCGCGTGGCCACCGACGAGGCGGCGGCCATGACGGCTGGCGGCATCCCGGTCCGGGCCGTGGAGGGAGAGGCGCAGAACCGCAAGCTGACCGAGCCCGGCGACGATGCGATGCTCCGCGCTGCGTTGGCCTCGTGGGCTGCGCCGCTCAGCGCGCCGGCGAGCGTCCCCCAGGGCGCCCGCGCGGGGATCGGCTTCGACGCCCACCGCCTGGAGCCGGGCCGCCCGATGCGCCTCGCCGGCCTCGACTGGCCGGGCGAGCAGGCCGGCCTGGCGGGCCACTCCGACGGCGACGCCGCGCTGCACGCGGTCATCGACGCGCTGCTGGGTGCGGCGGGGCTCGGGGACGTGGGATCCCTCTACCCGCCCGATGACGAGCGCTGGGCGGACGCGGACTCCGCGGAGCTGCTGCGCGGTGCGGTCGAGCGGCTGCACCAGGCCGGTTGGCGACCCGCCAGCCTGGACCTGGCCATCGCCGCGCGGCGTCCGCCCGTCGCGCCACGGCGCGAGGAGATTGCCGCGCGGGTCGCGGCGCTCTGCGGCCTGGAGCCGTCGGCGGTCAGCGTCAAGGGCACCACCTCCGACGGCCTGGGGTTCGCCGGCGCCGAGGGCGTGGCGGCCTTCGCGGTGGCAACGGTCGCGCCGGCGGGTTCGTGACCGAGTGGATCGGCGGCCGCCGGCCGGTCGCCGAGGCGCTGGCGGCCGGACGTCCCGCCCATCGGCTGCTGATCTCGCGCAGCGCGCGGCCGAACCCGGAGCTCAAGGCCATCCTGGCGGCTGCACGGGCGGCATCGGTGCCTGTGCTGGAGGCCGATGGGGGCCAGCTGGCGCGGCTGGCCGGGTTCGACGGCCACCAGGGCGTGCTGCTGGAGGTCGAGCCGCGTCGGTGGGCTGACCCGGCGGAGATCCTGGCCCGCGCCCAGGCGGTCGGCCACGACCCGCTGGTGCTGGCGCTGGAGCACCTGCAGGACCCGGTCAACTTCGGCGCGCTGCTGCGCTCCGCGGAGGCGGCTGGCGTGGACGGCGTGATCTTTCCGGAGCGGGGAGCGGCGCCCCTCACCCCGGCGGCGGTCAAGTCCAGCGCCGGGGCAAGCGAGCACCTGCTGCTGGCGCGCGTCGAGAGCCTGGGCGCCACCCTGCACGACCTGCAGGAGCGCGGCCTGCGGCTGGTGGCGGCGGACCAGGACGCGCCTGCGTCGGCCTGGCAGACGGACCTGGCCGGACCGCTGGCGGTGATCGTGGGCAGCGAGGGGAGCGGGCTGTCCGGCGCCGTGAAGCGCCGCTGCGACCTGCTGGTCAGCTTCCCGATGTCCGGTCGCGTGGCGTCGCTGAACGCCGCGACCGCCGGCGCCCTGCTGCTGTTCGAGGTCGTGCGGCAGCGCACGCTAGAATCGAGGTCCGGGCCGACGTAGCTCAACGGCAGAGCAGCGGTTTTGTAAACCGCCGGTTGTGGGTTCGACTCCCTCCGTCGGCTCCAGGATTCTGAGCACGAGCCATGGGGAGCGGACTTGTTGTCCCGGTCCGTGGTGATGGGTTTGCTGCCAGGTTGACAGCCTGGTCGACTGCTATTCAGGCGAGGGTCTGGCGCGCTCGGCAGGGCGTAGAATCGGAGCTTCTACCGCAGCGAGGCAGACAGTTGCAGGCACGACGCATTGTTGCCGCACTGGCCATCGCCTCCATCCTGGTCGCGGCGTGCGGAACTTCTGAGCAAACGACCGTCGACAGCGAGCTCGTCGGCACGTGGCGCGCCACCGTGGGAAACCCCATTGGCGTTATCGCCGCCTTCAACGCGGACGGCACGTCCACCTGGAGCAATGGCGATCTCGAGTCGACCTATGAGGCCGATGGATCGACGCTCACGTTCTCGAACCCGGACGACAGCCCCTTCTGTGCTGGCGGCACCCTCACCTGGGAGTATGAGATCGACGGAGACACCCTCACCGCGGACGTTGTCGCGGCCGACTGCCCTGAGGGTGCGTTCGACTTGGGGCCCCCGTCACCGGATTGGATCTTCGTGCGCGAGTAGCGGCCGGCTCAAGGCTCCAAGATTCCCCGGAGCTCATTGATCAGGCCGGCGGCGCCGCCGGGACCGATGGACGGCCGCGTGTCAGCCACCAGACCGCCAGCCCGCCGAGGACGTAGCCCGAGCCCTGCACGATCAGTAGCGGGATCACCGGCACCGACTCTCCCAGGATCCCGGCACCGATGGCGCCGACCAGCGAGCCGACGCCCGCCACTGCCCCCATGGCCCCGATCACCCGGCCGCGGTGCCGCTCGCCGCCGAGTGTCTGCTCCAGGGTGGTGTAGCCGGCCATCATGGCCGCTCCCGGCACGCCCACGATCACCATCACGATCAGCGCGGGCCAGATGTGCGGGAAGAAGGCCGGGTAGGTGAACAGCCCCAGGTCGATCAGGCCGAAGGCCAGCGACCCTGCGATCACCAGCACCAGCGGACGGGCGCGACCGGCCATGCGGCCGATCACGATGGCCCCCGCCAGCCCGCCGATCGCCTGGGTCGACAGCAGCGCCCCGTAGCCGGCGCTGTCCGAGCGCAGGGCGTCGGTGACCCACGGGACGAAGAGAGTGGCGGTCAGCCCCTCCCCGATGCGGGTGATCGTGAAGAAGACCATCAGCGCCCGCAGGACAGGGTGGTGCCAGATGACGCGCAGCCCGTCGCGCCATTCGGCCACCAGGCGCCTCCAGGCGTTCGCCGCCTCCTGCTCCAGGGGCGCGGCGCGTGGCGCGCGCGTCCGCGGCGCGCGGATGGACCA
>DASUSP010000297.1:0-2588 GCA_036375035.1 Candidatus Limnocylindria bacterium | reverse complement strand
ACCACGCCGGTCTTCGACGCCAGGATCGGGGCGCCGCAGCCCGAGGCCATGTCGATCCCGCCGTGGAAGTGCGGGTAGTAGGTCCCGTTGTAGGTGTACGGCGGCTCCAGGGCGAAGCTGGTCGGACCCCACTCCTGCGTGATGCGCGGCGCGGCCTCCGGCCAGCGGAACCCGCTGGGCGAGGTGCGTGTCGGCGGAGGCCGATTCGCAGCCTCTTCAGCGCGGCGGCGCGCCTCCTCTTCGGCCTGGCGCCGGCGGGCCTCCTCCAGTGCCGCCTGTTCGGCGACGAGGCGGTCGACCAGCTGCGAGGCGGCGGCAAAGGCGCGCTCGTTGGCGGCGATCTGCGCCTCGACGTCGCCCTTCGCCTGCAGCGCCGCGTTCAGCGCAGCCTCCTGCTCGGCGCGCTTCTGTTCCGCGGCGGCCTTTAGCTCGGCCGTGCGGGCCTCCAGCCGCTCCAGCTCCGCCTGGCGCTCCTTTAGCAGTGCCTCCTCGACCGAGGCGGCAATCCGGGCCTCGCGCAGCGCGCGGCGCCCATCGCGCAGCGTGTCCTGCTTGACGTCGAGCTCCGCGCGGATGAGCCGGATCTCGTCGGCAAGGGCCCGGTCCTGTTCGGAAAGGGTCAGCAGGTAGCCGACCTGGTTGGTGGCGGCGTCAAGCGAGTCGGAGCTGAGCATGACCTCCAGCAGCGAGGTCTGGCTGTGCTCGTAGGCGGAGCGCAGGTGGTCCTCCAGGAGTGCCTCGCGGGCGTCGAGGGACCGCGTCTGCTCCACGATGTCCAGCTGGACCGCGACCAGCTGGTCGTCCAGCGCGGCGATCTCCACGCGGAGCTGCGCCAGGTGAGCGGTGATCTCTTCGACCTGCTGGCGAACCTGCCCGAGCATCTGGACCACGCGGTCGTACTCGGCGGTGACCTGCGCCAGCGCGGCCTCGGCCGCGTCCAGCTGGTCGGAGAGGGAAGCGGCGCTGGCCTGCAGGCTCGCCAGGCGCGCGCGCTGATCGGCCAGCTGCGCCTCGATCGAGGCCTTCTGGGCCTTCGCTTCACTGATGGGGTCCGCGGCCAGGGCCAGGTCGCGGGGGGAGCTACCGACAAAGCTGCCTGCCAGCGTCACCAGGGCCAACAGGGTGACGGTCAGGCGCGCTCGTCGTCTCATGGACCGCTGTCGCCGTGTCTTCGCAAGGGTGTGCCCAGCCCCCGTGTGCGTGCTCGGATGCATCCTACCCGGCCGTGCCGGGCGCGTGACGGACCCGAATGTACTACACCGTACTACCCTGATGCGCCCGAATTGCGGGCTGTGGCGTCAGCGGCGGCGGGAGAGCCAGCGCACCAGGGCGGCGGCCGCGGCACCGCCAAGTGCCATCGCCCAGCCGGGCACGCGGACGCGCTCCGCGGACGGCGGGGTGATCGCCGGCTGCGCCTCCGGCGGTGCCGGCGGCTCGACCGCGTCGGCGAACACGGGCCGTGGTAACCGGTGGGGGTCGTCGAGGACGCTGGCCCTGGCCACCTCGGCGCCGAGCAGGACGATGATGCTGGCGAAGTACAGGAAGACGAGCAGCGAGATCGCGGCGGAGATCGGCCCGAAGGCGGACTCGTAGTTGGCGATGTTGGTGGTGTACCAGGTGAAGCCCATGCGCAGGATCGTCCACAGCAGGGTTGCCACCACCGCGCCCGGCCACACCTCGCGGAGCGAGACGGGGCGGTTCGGCACCAGGCGATAGATCGCCAGGAACGCGGCGAAGATCAGGACGATCGGCGTCAGGAAGCCGATGAGCCAGACGGCCAGCTCCCCGCCCGGGATACGCGCCAGGACGTCGTCGGCAGCGCGCTGCAGGATGCCGGTCACGATCCCGATGGCGACGGAGGCCACGCCCAGGAGGCCGGTGATGGCCATCACCATCAGCCCGGTCAGCTTGTCCTGCAGGAAGCCGCGGCGCTCCGCGGAGACGAAGGCGCTGGCGATACCGCGGTTAAGGGCCGAGAAGACGCCCAGCGCGCCCCACAGCAGGAAGGCGCCGCTGACCAGCCCGATGCCGCCGCGCGACTCGATCACACCGTCGATCACCGCGGCGATGGTGTCCGGCTCCATCGGCGATGCGGCCTGGACCTGCTCGATCACGAAGTCACGCGCCTGCCCCTCGCCCAGGAAGAAGCTCATCGCCACCACGCCGAGGACCAGCAGCTGGAACACCGACAGGATCGAGAAGTAGGCCATGCTGCCGGCGTTCTGCAGCGACTCGTGCTGCAGGAAGCCGGCCACCGCGCGACGACTGATGCGAGTCCATCGGTGCCTGATCAGCCAGGCATCGGCGTCGTGGGCGAACCGCTTGATCGAGTCGAGCATGGGCTGAGTGCCTCCGCAATCGGCATGCCGGGCCCCGGTTGCGATCAGAGGCTACCCTGCCCGCGTGGCACGCGGCGAATCGGTCGAGCTGGAGATCGGCGGCGAGTCGGTCACCATCACCAACCCCGGGAAGGTCTTCTTCCCGGAGATCGGCCTGACCAAGGGCGACCTGGTCGAGTACTACCTGGCCGTGGCCGACGGCGCCCTGCGTGGCGTGGCGCATCGGCCCATGGCCCTCAAGCGCTTCGT
>DASUSP010000296.1:0-2172 GCA_036375035.1 Candidatus Limnocylindria bacterium | reverse complement strand
AGATCGAACCGATGCGGCTGCCCGTCGACTCGTAGGGTATCGAGCCCGAATGTGAAGTCGGGCCGCGCACACGGTGGGCGGGATGCGGCAGGACCTGGTGGCGCGGGCCAAGGGCGGCGAGGAGGCCGCCTTCGCGCAGCTTGCCAGGGAGATCGTCGACCGCCTGTTCAGCATCGCGTTCCGCATCCTGCGCGACGTGGATGCCGCCAATGACGCGGCCCAGGAGGCGCTGGTGAAGATCTGGCGCGAGCTGCCCGCCCTGCGCGACGTCGAGCGCTTCGACGCCTGGAGCTACCGCATCCTGGTCAACGCCTGCTACGCCGAGCACCGCAAGCTGCGGCGCGCGGTGCCGGCCGCGCTGGCCCCACCGCTGATCGACGCTGACGACCCCATCGCCGCGGTGGCCGACCGTGACCAGCTGGAGCGCGGCTTCGGCCGGCTGCCGGCCGAGCAGCGCGCGGCGCTGGTGCTGCAGCACTACCTCGACCTGTCGCTGGCCGAGATCGCCGAGGTGCTGGACGTGCCGATCGGCACCGTGCGCTCCCGCCTGCACTATGCCCGCGACGGGATGCGCGCCGCGCTGGAGGCCGACGCGCGGGCCGCCGAGGCGCGCGGGGAGGTGGCGACATGACCGCCCGCCTCAACGACCGCGACCTCAACCGTCTGCTGTCCGACTGGCTGGACGAGGGGCCCAGCACCGCGGCCGACTTCGTGGTCGAGCGGGCCATGGCCCGGGTGCCCACTGTCCGCCGCCGGGGGGCGGCCTCGTGGCTGCCGCGCCTCCTGCGCACGCAGGGCCCGCTGCTGGCCAGCCTGGCGGTGCTGCTGGTTCTCGGCGCCGCGGTGGCGTTGGTCATCGGCTCGATCATCGGGCCGCCGGATCCACCTCCCAGCCCGCCGGTGCTACCCAGTGACTCGGCCAGCATCGAGTCCAGTCCATCGGCGTCGGAGGAGGCGCGGGCTACCGGTGAACTAGTCCTCGAGGAAATTGTCGGCCCCATCTCGCTCGGCACTTCGGGACCATGGCTGATCGAACGAGCCCAGGCGACGACGGCCGACGAATTGACCCAGTATCGATTCGCCTGGTTCGGGAACCAGAGCCGATGGCTCGACCTGTTCCTGGACCCGCAGAGTACCTACGAGTCCGGCAGCAGGACAGCGACCGGACGGCTGCGCGTGGTCGTCGCGTGGTTCTTCCAGAACACGTCCGAAGGTGAGTCCGATCCCAATGCGGGGACCGGATCGTTCGCGTCAGACAGTGGTGAGTGCACGATCACCTTTGACACATCCACGGAGACGCACATTGCCGGCTCACTCGAGTGCGTCGACATCCCGGGCACATACGATGGTGGCCAAGAAGGGCTGATCGAATCGGTCACTGCGACCTTCTCGTTCGATCCCAACGACTCATACGCCACACCGAGCTCGGTTCCCTGAGACGACGCCCACCGTGTCGGCACCTGAAGGTCATGCCGCGGCGCCGGGCACGATCGAACCGATGCGGCTGCCCGTCGGCTCGTAGGGAATGGCGCCCGATACGTGATGAGGTCGGCGCGAACCGGTGCAGCGCGAAGATCATCGACGTCTCGGCTCGTGCCTGACGCGGGGACGGGTTTCGAGCTGGCGACGGCCAGGTGCCCGTCATCACGGTCCAATTCGGGACCGGTCCTGCGGGCGCCGACGGGCTGCTCGAAGGGCCCGACGGGACGCTCATCCAGCGGCACCGGATGGCACCACCTGGTGGCTGGTCGATACCTCGGACGGCGATCCTTCGCTGGTCGTCATCTACGTGGCGCCCGGCGACCAGCACGATACGTGGTTCGGGAGCGTGGCCGACATCTTGGCCAGCATCGAGGCACGTCGATGGACTGACGGCCGTCCGCCCACTACCCGGGGATCGAACCACATCCCCTGTCGCTGACGCCATACCCTGTGAGTGGAGCCGAACGGCTTCGCCACGGAGGGAACGATGGAACGGTCCCTGGTGGAGCGGGCGCAGCGAGGCGACAGGGAGGCGTTCACCAGCCTCGCCTTCGAGCTGAGCGACCGCCTTTTCGCGGTTGCGCACAGGATCCTGCGCGACTTCGACTCCGCCGGCGATGCGCTCCAGGTGACGCTCCTTCGCATCTGGCGGGACCTGCCGAGCCTGCGTGACCCGGACCTGGTCGAGGC
>DASUSP010000295.1:0-9006 GCA_036375035.1 Candidatus Limnocylindria bacterium | reverse complement strand
CAGCAGACGGGCGTGGTCGTCGCCCTGGCTGTGGTCCGAGTAGTCGAGCGCCAGCGCCAGCGGCTCGCCGGGGAGCGGCGTCGTGTCGAAGGCCGCGAAGCCTGCGGACTGCCTGCCGCCGTTGCCGATGGGCTGGACCGTCCAGGCAGCCGGCTCCCCGCTCGAGGAGTCGATGCCGGCCACGTAGATGATGTTCGCCACCAGCTGCCAGCCGATGAGCCGTGGCGAGCCGGGCAGCGGGGCGGTATCGATCAGCTCCGCGAGGTTGTCGAAGACGGTGATGCCCCCGTCCACCGCCGGGTGCTCGATGCTCTCCGGCAGCGCGCCGACCGGCACGTAGACCTGCGCCTCGTCACCGCGGCCGCGGACCTGCAGCGGGCCGGCCGGTGGCGCCGGCAGCTCCTCGGCGCGCTCCTCGTTCAGCGTCTCGCCGTCCAGGACCACCAGCGCGCCGCGCGCCGGGTCGGTGGCCACCACCAGGGCCCCCTCTTCGCCGCTGCCCGGCAGGTACCCGGCGCCGCCGGCGACCAGCGGGCTGCGACCCAGCTCGGCGCCGGTCGACAGCTCGGTCAGCACGATGCCGTCCGGGCCGCGGAAGAGGACCAGCGACTGCTCCACCGGGATCTCGATCTGGCTCACCGCCGCCAGGCCCGTGTCGATGGGCGCCTCACCGGGCGGTGGCGCCCGCTCGCCGCGCTGCTTCACGAAGGCGGCGAGCTGGTAGGTGTAGGCCAGGCCGCCGTCCGCGGTTCCCACCAGCAGCCGCTCTCGATCCTCGTCGTAGGCCAGGGCGGTCACCACCGCGGGCGCCTCCCAGCTCGACACGGTCTCGCCGCTCAGAACGTCGCGAACGGTGATGCTGCTACCGGCCGCCATGAAGGCCAGCGACGCGAGCCGCTCGCGCGCGGTGCGCTGCGGCGCGACGGCCATGGCCGTCACCGGTTCGTCCAGCTCGGCGGAGCCAACCACCTGGTTCGGGTCGGCGACCACGATCCCCGCCGCGATCAGGTACTTGGCCAGGTGCGGGTGGGTCCATTCGTAGGTGTCCCGCGTCCAGCCTTCCTGCCAGTTGGTCAGCCACTCGGTCGCGGAGCGCGCGTGGTAGACCTCGTCGAAGTGCATCGAGCGCGGCGTGTCCAGCCGCCACAGCCGGAAGACGAAGGCAAACAGGATGAAGCCGATGACCAGGGCCAGGTCCAGGCGGTCCAGGCGTCGCATCGGCTCGCGCAGGTAGGGGTCGGCCGGGTCCGGGCGCAGCCAGGCGCGGGCGCGCGCGAGCCAGCCGGTCTCGGCCAGCGGCGGGGCGGGGATCATCGGCGGCGAGACGCCGGGCGCGGCCCCCTCATCGGTCCATTCGGAGGCGGCGGCCGGTGACGGACGCTCGCGCCGCGTGGCCAGGGAGGAGCGCACGCCGCGCACCACCAACGCGACAAGGACCGCCACGATCATCAAGGACAGGGCGTAGATGCCCCAGTCAGTGAAGATGGTCGCGGCCAGGAACGGGTCGCGGACCATCGGCTCACCGTTCACCCCGGGGTTGATGGGCGGCCCCTCCACGAACGACCAGTCGGCGGTGTAGACCCAGTACATGTTGGCGAAGACCGACAGGCTGATCAGCCCGAAGGCCAGCATCCAGCGCCAGCCGCGGGCCACCAGCGGGGCCGCCAGCGCCAGCGCCGGGAAGAGGTAGCGCTCGTGGACCCGGGTGGGGAGCGCGAAGAAGGCCACCGCCAGCACCAGCGAGGCGTCCAGCAGCCCCGGGGCGTCGTCGCGGCGCGCGACCATCCAGAAGGCGACCAGCGCCACCAGTCCGAACAGCACCGCGCCGACCAGCTGCCAGCTCACCAGCGTTGAGCCGATGCTGAGGGCCACCCCGGCGCCATCCACGCAGCCGGCGCTGGGCACGTCGCAGCCCCAGGTGATGGTGTCGCCCAAGCCGCTCCACGGGTTGCGCCACATATTGAAGGCGTTGATGGTCAGGCCCTCGTAGGTGGAGGCGGCCTCGGTGAGCTTCCCAACCAGGCTGGCGTTGGGGTCGGCCTGCGGCAGGAACCCGAGCAGGCCGCGCGGGTCGCCGCCGGCCAGCGGGGTGTAGACCGCCATCCCGAAGGGCCAGATGCCCAGCACCATGGTGCCAAGGCCCGCAGCCAGCGAGGTGAGCACACGCAGCGAGTCAGGGCGCCCGGCGTGCGCCGGGTCGGAGGAGCGGCCGAAGAGGTGCCGCTTGAGCCCCACGATGGCCACCACCGGGATCAGCAGCGCGAACTGGAACTTGATCAGCATGGCGGCGACCGCGCCGACCGCCGCGGCCTCGGTCCAGCCGCGGGCCAGGAGGTAGAGGGTGACCAGCATGGCCAGGGTGCCGACCGAGTCGACCTGGCCCCAGATGGCCGAGTCGAAGATGGCGCCCGGGTTGAACAGGTAGATGACCAGGGCCACCAGCCCGATGCGCTCGCCGCTCCAGCCGACGATCCAGCCGCCCAGGTGGCGCCGTGCGAAGGCATACAGCATCCACGCCACGCCGGCATCGGCCAGGACGCCGGGTATCTTCACCAGGCCCGGGGTGATGTCCACGCCCGTCAGCGGCTGCAGCGACTGCCCGATGGTGCCCAGCAGCCACAGGACGTACAGGTAGCCCGGGGGATAGTCGGCGAAGTAGCCGCTCTCGTAGAATTCGCCGGGCCCGACGTCGGCGAGGCGCTGGGCCCAGGCGCTGAACGCGCCGATGTCGTTCCCGAGCCCGCTCAGCGGCAGCAGCACCCCACCGAACAGGATCCGCAGGAGCACGCCGGCGATGATCAGGACCAGCGCGACCATGGCCGGATCGCGCGGCAGCGGGAAGCCGAATGGCCTCGCGCCCCGCCGCCTCACGGAGTCGCGGGTCATCGGGGCCGGCTCCGTCATCGGCGCCGGCCGGTCTCGCTCGCCAAGGTGGCGGTGAGTATACATCGGGGGTCCGACGGCCCCCGTGCGCCCATGGTTCCGGCCGGCACTGCACGCCGCTCGCCGATCCCTTACGCCACGCCGGAGGTGGCGTGGACCGCGGGGGCCGTGTTCCTGGTGGGGCTGGCCATCTACCTCCGGACCATGCTGCCCGGCACCTCGTTCTGGGACACCGCCGAGGCGCAGACGGTGCCGCCCACGCTGTCCATCTTCCACCCGACCGGGTTCCCGACCTACACCCTGCTGGGGTTCCTGTGGAGCCTGCTGCCGATCGGGGACGTGATGGCCTGGCGCATGAGCCTGCTCTCCGGGGTGACGATGGCGGGTGCCGCGGCCCTGGTGGCGCTGGTGGTCGGGCAGCTGGTCGACGAGCGGCACCGGATCACGGTGGCCGCGGCGGCGGGGATCGGTGGGCTGGCATTCGCATTCGCCTCCGAGCCGTGGCGGAACGGCGTGCGCGCCGACGTCCACGCCATCCACGCGTTCTTCGCGGCGCTCATGGTGTGGCTGCTGGTCAGCTGGGCCTCGGCCCGCCGCGCCGGGTCGCCGCGCGCCGACCGCTGGCTGCTGGTGGCGGCGCTCACCTTCGGGCTGAGCATGGGCAACCACCCGCTCACGGGGCTGATGGCGTTCGGCATCGCCGCCTGGCTCTTCATCGTGGATCCGGAGATCTGGCGCCGATGGCGGCTGGTGCTGGCCTGCGCCCTGCTGCTGGCCTTCGGCCTTGCCGTCTACGCCTACATCCCGATTCGCGCCAACATCCCGCCCGAGCCGCCGCTCTTCTACGCCAGGCCGACCACCTGGGAGCGCTTCCGTTACCTGGTCTTCGCCGAGCAGTTCCGCGACCTGTTCCGGCCCTTCGACGCGCCGTTCGCCGACCTGGGCTTCAAGTGGGCCGATGCCGAGCGGGTGCTCGAGCGCCAGTTCATCGGTCCCGGCTGGCTGGTGGCCGGGGTCGGCGCCGCGGTGCTGGCCGCCCGGCGGCTTGGTGCGTTCGTGTTCCTGGGCGTGCTGGTGGCGGCCAACCTCATCTACTCGATGAACTTCCGCGACGGCGACATCGACCGCTACTACCTGCTCACCACCTGGGTCGGGGCGGTGGCCATCGGCGTCGGGTTGAGCGCCGTGGGCGGTGCCGCGGGCCGCGCCTTCGCCGATGCCACGCGGCGGATGCTGGACGTGGTCGGCCGCCGCCGCGCGGCGGTGGGAGCCGTGGCACTGGTCATGCTGCTCGGAGGGCTGCTGCCACTGGGGAGCATGGTGATGCTCTACCGGGAGCGGGACCGCAGCAACGACCGTGACGCCGAGCGCTGGGTGGCGGCGGTCCACGAGGCGCTCCCCCAGGACGCGGTCATCATCAGCTGGTGGAGCTACTCCACGCCGCTGTGGTACCACCGCTGGATCGAGGGCGAGCGACCCGACGTGAAGATCATCGACGAGCGGAACATCCTCGACGACGGGTACGGTACGATCGGCAACGCCGTCGAGGCGCACCTCGGCCGGCGCGAGGTGTTCATCGTCCCGCCCAGCTGGGAGCTGAACGCCATCCTGGCCCGATGGGAGATCGAACCGATCCAGACCTATCCCGGTTACAGCGAGCTGTGGCGCGTGGTGGGCCGCCGGTGACCGGCGAGGCCCGCGCGTCGGACGTGACCCGCCCGCGGTTGACCTTCTTCTTCCCCGCCTACAACGAGCAGGAGAACGTGGAGGACACGGTCGAGCGCGCGCTGGCCGACATCGGTCCGCTGGTGGACGGCTCGCTGGAGGTGCTGATCGTGGACGACGGGTCCACCGATCGCACGCCGGAGCTGGCCGATGCCCTGGCCGCCGCCCACCCCGAGGTGCGCGTCCACCACCAGCCCAACCGCGGCTACGGCGGGGCGCTGAAGGCCGGCTTCGCCAACGCGCGAGGGGAGCTGATCTGCTTCAGCGACGGGGACCTGCAGTTCGACCTGAAGGAGATGCAGCGGCTGCTGGACCGGCTGCACGACGGGGAGAAGAAGCCGGTCGACGCGGTGATCGGCTACCGCATCAAGCGCCGCGACCCGTTCCACCGCATCTTCATCGCCAAGACCTACAACGCCATCGTATCGGTGCTGTTCGGGCTGCGGGTGCGCGACATCGACTGCGCCATGAAGCTGTTCCGGCGCGAGGTGTTCGACGGGCTGCGCCTGGATGCCGAGGGGCCCTTCCTGTCGGCCGAGCTGCTGATCAAGCTGCGCGCCCGTGGCGCGCGGATGGCGCAGGTGGGCGTCAACCACTACCCCCGCGCGGCGGGGACCAACACGGGGGCCAGCTTCACCAAGATCCTGCGCACCTTCCGCGACCTGCTGCTGCTGCGCGTGGCGCTCTGGTTCCGGCGGGACGAGGTGCTGCGCGGCTGAGCCCGGCGGGCGGCCGATGGAGCAGGCCAATCCGCACTAGCAGCCCGCTCGCGCGTCGAATGGCGCGATGTATCGGGCCAGGGGGCCGGACCGAGCCCGTGGCGTGGCAGCCGCGCAGAGAACCTAGCTCCCCTGCTCCTCGGCCGGCGGGCCCTTCTCGCCGCCCTCCAGGTCGACATCCAGTGAGTTGACGAACTCGCGGAAGACGGCGAGCTTCTCGTCCGATTCCTCGCCGTCCCCGTCACGCTCCGGCTCGACGCCGGCCTCGTCCAGGACGCGCTCATCCACGTAGATGGTCGATCCGGTACGCACCGCCAGGGCGATGGCGTCCGAGGTGCGCGAGTCGATCTCGGCCTCGGACCCGTCGGCGGCCTCCAGGTACAGGCGGGCGTGGAAGGTGCCATCCGTCACGTGCGTGACCACCACGCGCGAGATGCTGGAGCTCAGCGCCGCGATCACGCTCACCATCAGGTCGTGGGTCAGCGGCCGCTCGGCGCTCAGGCCCTGAAGGCGCATGGCGATGGCGTTGGCTTCCGAGGGACCGATCCAGATCGGGAGGTATCGGTCCCGCTCGGAGTCCTTCAGGATCACCACGTGCTGGCTGGAGAGCATGTGCACGCGCACGCTCTCCACCATCATCTCGATGAGTCGCGCCTTGGCGAAGGGCTCGTCGGCCATGCCCCGATTCTAGGACAGGTCATTCGAGGACGACGCGCAGCACCCGATCCGCGGTCAGCAGCAGCGCGGCCGGCGGGCCGTCGGCCACCGAGGCCACGTGCATGGCGCGCACGTCGTCCAGGATGCCGGCCGCGTCTCCGTCGCGCGGGGCCATCCACTGGCGGACGAACGCCCCGTCCGCGCGCTGGAAGGCGATGATCCGCGCGTTGGCCGCGTCGTACACGTAGAACAGCTCCCGGTCGCCGATGGTGGCGCCGTCCAGCAGCCGGTAGTCGAGCGGCTCGCGGACCTCGGCATCCGGCGGCGGGTCGAGCGAGTAGTCCGGCTGGGACAGCGGGGTGCCGAAGTTCACGCGGGTCACGGTGCGCGCGTGCAGCAGCCACAGGTTGGCGTCCACGAACATGTCGCGCGCCCGGCCGGGCGGGATGTCGGCCTCCTCGACCAGGAACGGCTCCGGGGGCTCGCGATAGACGACCGGCACCACGTCGCCGGGCGCCCACTTGCCGACGTATCCGCTCTGGGCGTCGACGACGTACAGGTTGAAGATCTCCAGTGGAGGCCGATGCTGCAGCGCCGCCAGCAGGTGGCTCTGTGGGGCGATTTCCTCCAGGCCGGGGAGCGCCAGGGCGTGCGGCACGCGCTCCTCCAGGTCGAAGCGCCAGGCTTGCCGCTGGCGGTCGACCACCACCACATCGGTGGCGGCGGTGGCGATCATCCACGGCTGGCCAGCGGTCGCGTCTCCGATGGCTTGGCCGGAGCGGTACACGACCTCCGGCTCGCCGCTGGTCGGGTCGACGCGCACCACCCGCCCGCGGCCGGTCTCGATGACCCACGCCGCGCCGTCGGTGGTCAGCACCATGTCCAGCGGATCCAGGTCCTGGTAGGCACCGGCCAGGTCGACCACGGCCTGTACCTCGGCCAGCCGCGTGACCTGGTAGATGGTGTCCAGCCCGTCATCCACCCGGCCGCGCAGCCGGGCAAGTGACGAGGCGGCGATGCCGGCGTCCTCTGCCCGCTCCAGCGCCGCGTAGGCGTCGTTGAGGTACTGCTTGGCAGCCTCCGGGGCGCGGTCGATCAGGTCGCGCCCCTCGACCCGCTGCGACACCTCGGATAGCAGCTGCTGCACCTCCAGGATCGCCTCGCGGGCCACCTTGGCACGCGGGATCGCCTCTGCCGGCCGCACGCTGGGGTAGCTGGCCACGGTCATGCCCAATGCCAGCATGCCGGCCACCAGGCCCATGCCCACCATCCCCAGCCGCCGGCGCCGGCCCTGCTCCACCTCGGCGGTGCGCAGGATCTGGCGCGGGTACTGCGGGCGGCGGCGCGGCACGAACGCCAGCAGGAAGTTGAAGCCGTACAGCAGCCCCTTGGCGAGCAGCGCCTGGGCAGCGTCGATGGCGTCGCCGATTCGGTGCAGCCCGTGCCCGATGGCATCGGCCAGGGGGACGGGGCTCTGGTCCGGCAGCCCGGCCAGCGGCTCGGCGGGGTGGACCGGCTCCAGGCGGTGCGTGGTGGCAGTGCTCAGCAGCTCCTCGATCTCGACGGCCATGATCCCGTCGGAGCCCTTGCCGCCGCGGATCTGGAAGACCTGCTCCAGGTGCTCCACCGCGGCGCGCGGCCGCAGCGAGCCAAGCGCGGCCTTCAGCTCCTGCACGCCGACCACCTGCGCCAGGTTGCGGCTGACCAGCGCCAGCCGGTCGCCGGCGGCCAGCTCCCCCTTCCAGGTATAGGGCGTGATCTCCAGCGCCTCGCCCAGGGTGGCCGCCACGCGCCGCTGGCGGACCCGCGGGTCCTCCTCGTCCACCGCCGGCGGGGGCGGCAGCTCGTACATCCGGCCCTCGCGCAGGATCACCGCGGCGGCGGGGCCGAGCTTAGCGACCAGAGCCTCGCGGCCGCGGACTGCGACGGCGATCACGCTCACGCCAGCGCGGCGAGGGATGCCGAGCTTGCCGCGCTGATGGTAGAGGCGCCGGTTGCCGGCGGCCAGCGCCCGGCTCAGCGCCCCGAGCGACCCGGCCGACAGGTCGTAGTAGTAGTCGTGCTCGATCTGGTCCAGCGCCTCGCGCGCGGCGCGGGCCAGCGCCTGGCCGCCGCCGGTGAGCTGGGCGAGCAGCAGCAGGCTGCCCTTGGTGCGGGAGAGCGCGCCGATCGCCGGCTCGTGGAAGCGCATCACGTCCAGCGCGCCGGGAAGACGGTCCTCCGGCGCTGGCAGGCCCAGGCGTGTTGCCAGTCGATCGGACATCTGCGACAGCTCGAGCGGTTTTGTGCGCTTGGGATCACTCCGGTACGGTCATCGGACCTGGGCACTCGTCCGACGCGGCAGATTATAGGGAGCGGCGACCGCCTCCACGACCAACCGATATGACCACCCGCCGCAGCTCCATGGTCGCCCCCGGCCGCCCGCGCATGCGCTCGTTCACGGCGCGCACCAGCGCGTCGGCCCTCAGGGTGAGCTCCTGGGCGAGGATCGGCTCGGAGGCCTCGACGTGAGCCGTCCCGTTCGCCAGGCGGGTCAGGCGGCTGCTCATCCCGCCGCGCGCCAGGCCGGCCGCGGTCACCGTCTCCTCCCAGGCCAGCCGGGCCTGCGCCTGGGCCAGCTGCTCGGCGGCGGCCGGCCCCATGCAGCTCAGCAGGGCGCGCTGGACGGCCGCTGCCGCCTCCTCGGTGCCCTTGACCGATCCCATACGACGCGCGTCCTCAGGCAACGCGCGGGGCGAGGCTCAGCCGCCCCTGGCCCACGTTCCAGATCGGGACGCCGCGGCGGCGTGCCGGCGGCAGCGCGGCCAGATCGGCGGTGGTGACCAGCACCTGGCCGCGCTCCAGCAGCAGCTCCAGGGCGCGGCCGGAGCGCTCCGGGTCCAGCTCGCTGAAGACGTCGTCGAGCAGGACGATCGGCTGCGGCGCGTCCTCGCCGAGCAGATCGCGCTCCGCGAGCTTCATGGAAAGGATGATGGTCCGCTGCTGCCCGCGGCTGGCGTGCGCGGCCACCTCGCGGCCGCCG
>DASUSP010000294.1:0-3058 GCA_036375035.1 Candidatus Limnocylindria bacterium | reverse complement strand
CCCGATTGGACGCCGCCCTGCCGGAGGACAGGGCGCTGCTGCAGGACGCCTCGGTGCTTGGGCAGAGCTTCACGGTGGAATCGCTCGCCGCGGTCAGCGGCACCGCGGGAGCGGCCCTGGAGGCGCAGCTCGACCGGCTGGTGCGACGTCAGCTGCTGATCCGCGACGTCGATCCCCGCTCCCCTGAGCGGGGCCAGTACCGCTTCGTCCAGTCGCTGGTCCGCGAGGTGGCCTACCAGACGCTCGCCCGTGAGGACCGCCGGACCCGGCACCTGGCCGCCGCCCGCTTCTTCGAGGCATTGGGCGAGGAGGAGCTGGCCGGGATCCTGGCCAGCCACTACCTGGCGGCACACCAGGCGTCACGCCCGGGCCCGGAGGCCGATGCGCTGGCCGCACAGGCGCGGGTCTCCCTCCTCGGCGCGGTCGAGCGAGCGGTCGCGTTGCACTCGTACCGGCAGGCGATCGCGTACCTGCAGCAGGCACTGATCGTCACCACCAACCCGGCTGAGCGCGCCGACATCCACGAGCGCATCGCGCGGGCCGGCGAGCCGACCGGTGACCTGGTGCTCGCTGTGGAGCACGCCGCCCAGGCGCGCGAGACTTACCGGCAGGTCGGAGACGGCCGCGGCGCGCTGCGGGCCGCGACGTGGATCGGTCGCAGCCACGTCATGTCGCAGCGCGAGGCGGACGCGATCGAGGTGCTGGGCGAGGCCATTGCCGAGGCGGCCGGGTCCGGCGACCCGGAGCTGGCCCTGGCGCACGCCGAGCTGGCGCGCGCCTACATGCTCGCCGACCGGCATCGGGAGGCCGTCGAGGCTGCCGACCGCGCCCTGCAGGTGGCGGACGCGTCGCCCTTCTCGGTCATCGAGGCCCTGATCACCAAGGGCACATCGCTGACCGTGATCGGCCGCACGATCGAGGGTGAGACCACCCTGCGGGGGGCGATGCACCTCGCCGACCGTCACGGGCTGATCGCCGCATCGCTGCGCGCCAGGAACAACCTGTCGGGGCCGCTCACCCACATCAGCATGCCGGAGTCCGAGGCGATCGACCGCGAAGGCTACGAGATGTCCTCGCGGCTGGGGCATCGGCCCTTCCGTCACCAGTTCCTGTACAACCTGCTGGAGAAAGGGTGGCGCAGGGGCGACTGGGACGCCTGGAGGGCCGAGGCGGACGAGACGATGGAGTCGGACAACCCGTCGCCCTACTACCAGTCGGGTTACATCGGGTACCGTGCGGTGCGCTCGGCGATCCGCGGCGACAGCGCGGCGGCGAAGGCGCAGCTGGCCGAGACTTCGGCAGTGGTGGCGCATTTGACTAGCGCAACGATCGAGGTCTTTCCCAACCTGATCGCCGCGTGGATCCAGCTGGCGGAGTGCCGCTGGGATGAGGCCGTGCGGGAGGCACGCATCGCCGCCCACAACACGAACTTCACCATGGACGCCTGGGCCATAACCACGCTGTCTGCGGCGGCCGGCAACCTGGACGAGGCCGGGCGTGAGGCAATGGACTTCTATGCGCGGCCGATGTGGCCGGGTCCGGTGGCGGCGGCCATGCTCCAGTTCGCCACTGGTGTCGCGGAGATTCGTCACGGGACGGTGGGCCACACCGAGCCGTCGATGGCGGGGGCGGTGCAGGGCCTGATCGAGAACGAGGACATGCTCGTGGCTCACGTCGCCGGGCTGACCTGGTCGCGGCTCCTCCCCGACAGCGCGGCGGCGCGGGCAGCCGGCGAGGCGGCGGCTGCGTTCTTCGGCGAGCGCGGCGCCTCCTCGTTCGTTGACCGCTTCGACGCCGGCTTCGTCCGGGGTGGCGCCGAGTCGCCGGGTGCGTCGTCGCTCGAGCGCGCCGCGCGCTCGGATGGCTGACGACCGGCCACCGGCGGCACGGTGATCCCCGCCGACCTCCTGGCCGAGGCGGCCGAGCGCTGGGGAACGCCCCTCTACGTCACCGATCTTGACCTGGCGGCCGCTCGCCTGCGGTCCTACGCCGACGCCTTTCCCGGGGCGCTGATCGCCTACGCGGTGAAGGCCAACGCCGATCCCCGCCTGCTCCGGCGCCTCGTGGCCGAAGGCGGTGGCTGCGAGGTGGTCACCGCGGTCGAGCTGGCGCAGGCGCGCCGTGCCGGCTGTCCCGCGGGGCGGCTTGTGATGAACGGCGTTGGCAAGCGCGACGAGGAGATCCACCTGGCCCTGGAGGCCGGGGCGCTCGTGAACGCGGAGAGCCTCGAGGAGCTGGCGGCGCTCCTGCACCTGGCCGCCGGCCATGACCGGCCGCTGGTCGGGCTGCGGCTCAACCCGGGGCTCGACGCCGGGACGCATCCACACCTGGCCACCGGCGCGGCCGGCTCCAAGTTCGGCATCCCGGTCTCCCACCTGCCCGATGCCCTGCGCGCCGTGCGTGACGCGGGCCTGGAGCTGGCCGGGCTGGGCGCGCACATCGGCTCGGCGATCGAGTCGACCGACGCGTACGCGACCCTGGCTGCCACACTGGCCGAGGCGGCAGCCACGGCATCGGCAATGGGGCTGCCCCCGGAGCGCATCGACCTGGGCGGCGGCCTGCTGGTGGCCGACGACCCGGCGCTGGTCGCGCTGGCCGCTGCCGTGGGGCAGCACCTGCCGGACGCCGCGCGGCTGGTCCTGGAGCCGGGCCGCTCCCTGGTGGCCGATGCCGGCTGGCTGGTCACCCGCGTGCTGCGCGTGCAGCCCCGGCCGTCGGAGGGCCACATCTTCCTGGTGGCAGATGCCGGCATGACCGAGCTGATCCGCCCGATGCTCTACGGCGCGGTGCACCCCATCGCCCTGGTCCGGCCCGGGGGCGCGATCTCCGTGGACGGGCTGGTGCACCTGGCAGGGCCGGTGTGCGAGGCCGGCGACGTGCTGGCGTGGGACTTGTCGCGTTCACTCGAGGCGGAGGCGCTGGCCGTGGCCGGCAGCGGCGCGCTGCTGGCGGTCGGCCGGGCGGGGGCGTACGGGGCCGCCATGGCATCGGTCTACAACGGGCGGCTGCGGCCGGCCGAGGCGGTGGTGGAGGCGGGAGCGCTGAGCCTGTCGCGGCG
>DASUSP010000293.1:0-3032 GCA_036375035.1 Candidatus Limnocylindria bacterium | reverse complement strand
GATGTACCGGCGGAATCGGTCGCGGCTCCGCCCGAGGTGACATCGGCGGCGGAGGCTCGCGTTCCCGGCGACGGGCACGTGCTGGAGCCGCACCCGACCGGTGTCTTCGCGGCCATCGGGCGCTTCGACTACCGCCTCCGGCGCTGGCTGCCGATCCTGGGGCTCGCGCTGGTCATCGGGCTGAACGCCTGGGCATCGGTCTCCGGCGGGCGGCTGATCCAGGGCGGCTGGGTGATCCCGGACTCCGAGGAGCAGCGCGCGGTCGAGGTGCTGGCCGACCGCTTCGGCGAGCAGGAGAGCACGCTGCTGGTGCTGTATCGCGCCCCGGACGGCGACGCCACCGACCCCGAGTTCCAGGCCGTCGTCCGCGACAGCGTGGCGGCGGTCGCCGACGACCCCGCGGTGGACCGCTACGAGACCTGGGCCGAGACCGGCTACGACGCCCTGCTGAGCCGGGACCGGGGCTCGACCATGGCGATCGTCTACCTGGACAAGGACGTGGAGTCGTCCGTCGAGGACTCGGCCCGCATCGCCGAGGAGCTGGAGGCCCCCGACGGCGTGCAGATGATGGTCACCGGCGTGCCGCAGCTCTACCACGAGCTGAACGAGCGGGTGGAGAGCGACCTGCTCCGCGCCGAGCTGATCAGCCTGCCGTTGGCGCTCCTGATCCTGCTGACCGTGTTCGGGACGCTGGTGGCGGCCGGGCTGCCGCTGCTGATCGTGGCGCTGGCCCTGCCCAGCACCTTCGCCGCCATCGCCCTGCTCTCCTCGGTGGTCGAGATGAGCATCTACGTCAACAACGTGGCCACCATGATCGGGCTGGCACTGGCGATCGACTACTCGCTGTTCATGGTCAGCCGCTTCCGGGAAGAGCTGCGTCACCACTCGGTGGAGATCGCGCTGGAGCGGATGATGGGCAGCGTCGGCAAGGCCGTGGCGATCTCCGGTGTGGCTGTGGCGATCGGCCTGTCGTCGCTCACCGTCTTCGACGCGGCGTCTCTGCGCTCGATGGGCTGGGGCGGGATCATCAGCGTCCTCTCCACCCTGGTCTTCGGGCTGACCGTGCTGCCTGCCCTGCTGGCCCTGCTTGGCCACCGCGTCAACCGGCTGCGCATCCCGCTGCCCAGGGCGCTGCACCTGGTCGACACCGATGCCGCGGGCGACGAGCGCCGCCAGGGGCAGGGCGTGTGGGCCTGGATCGCGGCGCGCGTGATGCGCCGCCCGATCCTGATATCCGTGCCGGTGCTGGCCCTGCTGCTGGCGCTCGGCTCCCCGTTCCTGTCGATCGAGCTGTCCACCGGCCAGAACCTGGAGGACATCCCGCGCACGCCCGCGCGCGACGCCTTCGAGGTGCTGCTGGCCGAGTTCCCGGCCGCCGAGAGCGACCCGATCACGGTGGCCGTCACCTGGCCGGAGGAGCTGGGCGGCTCGCTCTCCCCGGAGCGACAGGCTGAGCTGCGCGACTACGTCGACGAGGTCAGCGCGGAGGCGGGCGTCACCGGCTCGGAGTCGGTGCTCGATCCGCCGGCCGGCCTTCCCGCCGAACAGTACGCCCAGCTGCTGGCCCTGCCGCCCGAGCAGCGGCCGGCGGAGGCCGGCGGCGTTGGGCAGTGGATCGACCAGCACCTGGCCGGCGACACCGCTCGCGTGCGCATCTTCACCGACGTGCTGCCCGACTCCCAGGCCGGCCGCGACCTGGTGCGCGACATCCGGGACGCGGAGCCGCCCGCGGAGGCATCGGTCCTGACCGGCGGGCTGCCGTCGCGCTCGGCCGACTTCATGAGCGCGTTCTACGATTCGGTGCCGGTGGCTGTGCTGATCGTGGTCGCGGTGACCGGGGCCGTCCTGTTCCTGACCTTCGGATCGGTCTTCCTGCCGCTCAAGGCGGTCCTGATGAGCCTGATCAGCATCACCGCCTCGTTCGGCGCGCTGGTCTGGATCTTCCAGCAGGGCCACCTGTCCGAGCTGCTCGGCTTCGAGGCTTCCGGGACGATCGCGGCCTGGCTGCCGATCATCATGTTCGCCATCCTGTTCGGCCTCTCGATGGATTACGAGGTGCTGCTGCTGTCGCGCATCCGGGAGCGGTACCTGGCCCACGGCGACAACACGCGGGCGGTGGCCGAGGGGATCGGACTGACCGGCGGCATCATCACCGGCGCGGCGCTGATCATGGTCGCGGTGTTCGCCGCCTTCTCCCTGTCCAGCATCATCTTCATCAAGGCGCTCGGGTTCAGCATGGCCCTGGCGGTCCTGATCGATGCCACCATCGTGCGCGGCATCATCGTGCCCGCCTTCATGCGGGTGATGGGCTGGGTCAACTGGTGGGCCCCGCGCTGGCTGCAGCGCGCCATCTCCCGGCTGGGCCTGTACGAGGGGCCTGACTGGACCGATGCCCCCGCGCCTCGAGTGGTGCAGGGCTCGGCCGAGGCACTCTGAGGGCGGGTACCCTGCGGGGGATGGAGACCCGACGGCAGCGCCTGGACCGTCTCACGGCCCGATGGCGTGCCCGCCACGATGCCCGGCGGCCCGCCGATGCGGCCGCACGGCCGCCGGCCGACCCGGAGCGCGAGCGGCTCGCGCGCCGCGCCTTCCCGTACCGAGAGATGTCCGCGGTCGACTACGCGGCGGCCCACGGCGACGACATGCCGGGCTTCACGTATGACGAGGTCGCCTACGCCGATCCACAGCTCGACGCCTGGCTGCGCGAGCTGGGCGAGATCCTGCGACACCGCCGAGAGGCCGGCGGTGGCTGAGGGGCCGGCCTGGGCGCGCGAGCTGGTTGCTGCGGTGTGCCGGGAGGCGGGCGTTTGGCCGCCGCGCCTGGGGTGGCGATGGCGGGTGGACCGGGATACCTCCTCGGGCGTGACGCGGCGGGGGAGCGCCAGCCTCTCGGTGACCGCCGGAACCGACCCGGCGGACCAGCGGCTCACCCTCCTGCATGAGCTCGCTCACTGGCTGGTGCCGGCCCCGGCGCGTACGCGCCGCGGGCGGGCGCGCACCAGCCACCATGGCGCCGCGTTCTACGCCGCGGC
>DASUSP010000292.1:0-7431 GCA_036375035.1 Candidatus Limnocylindria bacterium | reverse complement strand
GACGAACAGGTCCAGCTCCAGGCGCACCTTGTAGCCGCGGATCTGGACGTCGCGCTCCTCCATCACGTTCAACAGCCCCACCTGGATGCGCTCGGCCAGGTCCGGCAGCTCGTTGAGGGCGAAGATGCCGCGGTTGGTGCGTGGCAGCAGGCCGTAGTGGATGGTCAGCGCGTCGGACAGGTAGCGGCCCTCGGCCACCTTGACCGGGTCCACCTCGCCGACCAGGTCGGCGATGGTGATGTCCGGCGTGGCCAGCTTCTCCCCGTACCGGTCGTCGCGGTGCAGCCAGGCCACCGGCGTGGCATCGCCGCGCTCCTCGACAAGGGCCTGGGCGTAGGGGCTGACCGGGTCGAGCGGATCGTCGTGCAGCTCCGCGCCCGCCACCTCGGGCACCCACTCGTCGAGCAGTCCGACCAGCGACCGCGCGATTCGGCTCTTGGCCTGGCCCCGCTCGCCCAGCAGGATGATGTCCTGCCCGGCCAGGACCGCGTTCTCGATCTGGGGCAGCACCGTCTCGTCGTAGCCCAGGATGCCCGGCAGCAGCGGCTCGCCGGCCCGCAACCGCGCCACCAGGTTGGCGCGCATCTCCTCTTTCACCGTCCGCGGCCGGTACCCGGAATCGCGGAGCTCGCCGAGGGTGCTGATGGGGGGCGGCGGGGTCATGCGCTGGCTCCTTGCGAGGGATCGAGGCTTGTGCCGGCGGCCATCGCCGGCGGCAGGTTCGGGTAGCGGGCGGCGGCCATGGCCACCTCGGCCGGCCCGCACAGGCCACGCTGCTCCAGCGCCGCCAGGAACGCGGATCGCTGTTCCAGCTCGGCCTCCAAGACCGCGGTCGACAGACCGAGGCTTGCGGCCAGTACCGCGTATGCATCGGGATCATGCACGAGGCGCCGGCGCGAACGCCCCCCGTCGGACGGCAGCAGCGGCGGAACGGGCAGCCGCTGGGCGCCGGTCAGGCTGGGAGAACGACCTCCCTCCAGCGCCGCCAGGCGCACCGGGGCCAGGGTGCCGGTGGCATCGGTCCGCAGGTGCCAGGCCTCCTCGACGCGGCGGTACATGCCCGACGGCGTGCGGTAGGCCGAGTACTGGAGGTAGAGCGTCATGCCGGCCAGGTCGACGTCTGTGGCCCGCAGCTCGTCGCGGAGGCAGGCCAGCGCCTCGTCGAGCGAGTCGGCGTGCATGGTGGCCCCCAGCCCGTAGCCGGCACCGGCGAGCTGCAGGGCGGTCCGGGCGTTCGGGCCCCAGACGTAGATCGGCAGGTGGTCGCTCATCTCGTTGACCAGCAGGTAGCCGCGTTCGGGCCCGATCTCATCGGTCCAGCTCGAGTCCTGCGCCCAGCCACGCAGGAAGACGCCCACGGTCTCGTTCGGCAGGAAGTCGACCAGGGCGGACAGGGTGGTGGTCTTGCCGGCCTGCGGGGCCTCGCTGGCCAGCATCACGCCCCGCCGGCGCGCGACGACCGCCCACAGGGTGGCCATCAGCCGCGCGTCCAGGCTGCCCGACGCCACGATCTCCACGGCGCTCATCGGCGTGGGCAGCGTCCAGTGGTAGCCCCACCACCCCTCCGGGAAGCGGCGGTACGAGTCGACGAGGGCTCGGTCCATGGTCGGGCCACGGTACGCGGCCATCCGGCGCCGCGCAACCAGCCCGATGGTCAGCGCAGCAGCTGCCGCTGGCGCGCCGCGCGCCACACGAAGGTGGCCCGCATCACCCAGCCGGCAAGCCAATCGATCACGGCACCGATGCGGCCCTGCGGGCCCACCCGGTACTCGATCTCGTCGCTGATCCAGGTGCCGCGGCGCGCCGGGGTGAAGGTGTGCGAGTGGTGGAACCGCGCCATCGGTCCGGAGATGGTCTCGTCCACGAAGCGGTACGGCGCTTCGCGGGCAAGCAGCCGCACCGTCCAGCTGCGCTGGAACGGCCCCAGCCCGTAGCGGAACTCGAAGACGCTGCCGGCCCGCGGCGGCTCGGGGTCGATGCTCACCAGCCGAATCGCCACCGGCGGCGGCATCAGGCGGCCCAGGTTGCGCGGGTCGTCGAAGAAGGCGAAGACCTTCTCGATCGGCGCCGCCACCCAGGCGCGGCTGCGTACGGTGGCCATGTCCCGGGTACGGCCGTTGCCCGTCAGCCGATCACGCCTCGGGGGCGTGATAGCGCGGCAGGGCCATGGCGGTGGCCACGACGTGGCGGCAGGCCTCGGGGATCTCCCAGCACGAGCAGTCGTAGCCGAAGCGGTTGCCGACGGCGGTCAGCTCGACGCGCGCCGGGCCGTCCGGCGCGTTGACCACGGCCGTGACCCGCTCTGGGGTCACCTCCTCGAAGACGACCGAGTTGGAGTCGGCCAGGGCCATGCCGTCGTTCCAGCCACGGGCATCGGCCAGGGCACGCATCTGGGCTTCCGAGGTGAAATCGGTCACGCTGGGCATCGGTCGTGTGTCTCCTCCGTTGGGCTAGACCCCCAGGGGGTTGATTGGCTTGGCGCTGGTGCCGACCAGCACGGCCTTGGTCTCGGTGTACAGGTCGAGGGCCTCGAGCGACTGCTCGCGCCCGTAGCCGGACTCCTTGAAGCCGCCGAACGGGACCCCGGGGAAGGCCACGAACGGGGTGTTGATCCCCACCGCCCCGGAACGGATGCGCTGCGCCACCCGGTGGCCACGCGCGGTGTCGCCGGTCCAGACCGTGGCGGCCAGCCCGTAGCGCACGTCGTTGGCCCAGCCGATGGCCTCGGCCTCATCGGCGAAGCGCTGCAGCGTGACCACCGGCCCGAAGACCTCTTCCTGGGCGATGCGCATCTCGGTGCGAACGCCGCCGATGACGGTGGGACGCACGAACGCCTCCGCGTCCAGGCCCTCCCCGATGGAACCGTCCACCGCGCCGCCGGTCAGCAGCTCGCCGCCCTCGTCGACGGCCGACTCGACGTAGCCCAGCACGCGGGCCGCGTGGGCGCGGCTGATCAGCGACCCGATCTGAGTGTCGTCGGCCAGCGGGTCGCCGATGCGCAGCGCGGCCGCCTTATCGGTGAAGGCTGCCTCGAAGCGCTCGTAGGCTGCGTCCTGGACCAGGATCCGGCTGCGCGCCTCGCACGACTGGCCGGCGGAGTAGTAGATCGCCCACAGCGAGCCGACCACGGCGGCGTCGATGTCGGCGTCGTCGAACACGACGTTCGGCGACTTGCCGCCCAGCTCCAGGCTGACGCGCTTCAGGCTCTCCGCTGCCACGGCCGCGATGCGCCGGCCCGTGGCCGTCTCGCCGGTGAACGCCACCTTGTCCACCCCGGGGAGCGAGGCCAGCGCCTCCCCCACCTCTCCGCCCGGGCCCGGAACCACGTTCAGGACGCCGGCCGGGATGCCAGCCTCCAGCGCCAGCTGGCCCAGGGCGATGGCCGTGAGCGGTGTCGGCGAGGCGGGCTTGAGGACCAGGGTGTTGCCCGTGGCCAACGCCGGCGCGACCTTCCAGATCGCCATCATCAGCGGGTAGTTCCACGGGATGATGGCAGCGCATACGCCCACCGGCTCGCGCAGCGTGTAGGTCACCACCGAGGGGTTCACCACGTGCGAGCGGCCGTAGACATGCGGCGCCGCGCCGGCGAACAGCTCCAGCGTGGCGACGCCGGTCTTGATCTCTGCCGCCGCCTGCCATTTCGGCTTGCCGTTGTTGCGCGACTCGAGCGTCGCGAGCTCGTCGGTCCGCTCGTCGAGGAGCTGCGCCAACCGGTTCAGCATGCGGGCACGCTTGGCGGGGCTCGTCTTCGCCCACGCCCCCTCGAAGGCAGCGCGGGCCGCGGCCACGGCCGCGTCGACGTCGGCGCGGCCAGCGCGCGACACCTCGGCAAGCACCTCGCCGGTGGCCGGGTTGTGGGTCGTGAAGGTGGCGCCCTCCGCGGCCTCGCGGAGCTCCCCGTCGATCAGCAGGCGGGATTCGACGGTGGCCGTGGCGGCATCGGTCGTGGCGGCATCGGTCATGGGGCAGATGGTAGCGCCAGCGCATCGGTATGATGCGGGCCATGCCCGAGCAGCCTGAGAAGCCGGCGACCATCCCGCCCATGCTCCGCGGCGAGCTGGTGTGGCTGCGCGCCTCGGAGCGGGCGGATTTCATGGGCGATCCTCCGGCGGTCAACGACCCGGAGATCGGGCACATGATGGGCCTGAAGATGCCGGTGGGCGCCGACGCGGCGGCCGACTTCGCCCAGATGGTCCTGGCGCAGCAGGGCAAGACGCTGTGGTCCTTCGCGATCTGCCGCCTGGGCGATGCGCGAGGCATCGGGCACGTCAGCCTGCGCAACGTCGACAGGGAGAACGGCAGCGCCGAGCTGACGGTGCTGATGATCGACCACGCCTACATCGGGCGCGGGTACGGGACCGATGCGGTCAACTGCATCGTCGACTTCGGCTTCGGCGAGCTCCGCCTGGAGCGCATCTACCTGCAGGTCTTCGACTACAACCCGCGGGCCAAGCGCTCCTACGAGAAGGCCGGCTTCAGCACCGATGCCACCCTGCGGCACTCCCGCTTCCATCGCGGCCAGCACCACGACGTGGACGTCATGTCGATCCTTCGCGACGAGTGGCTGGCCCTCGACCGTCCGCGCGCCTGGGACCCTCGCTAGCCCGCGCTGACCTGTCCCGCGCGAGGAAGGCGCAGGGCGAAGGTCGTGCCATCCGGGCCGGTGGACTCCACCTCGATTCCGCCTCCGTTGGCGGCCAGCAGCTCGCGCGCGATGGTGAGGCCGATGCCGCTGCCCGACTGCGGCTCGCCACCGCGTCGGGCTGGGTCGGCCCGGTAGAAGCGCTCGAAAACGTGCGGCAGGTCGTCGGGGGCGATTCCCGACCCCTGGTCCACGACCCGCACCACGACATCGTCTGCGCCCTCTACCACGCCTACCCGCACCTCGCCGCCGTCGGGTGAGTGCTGGGCCGCGTTGGTGAGCACGTTTCGCAGCGCGCGCGACACCTGGTTGGGGTCCACCTCCACCGTCGCCGCCGGCGCGGGCTGGACGGTGAGCCGCACGTCCCGGTCGCGGTAGAAGGGCGAGAGGGCGGTGGCGACCTCCTCGAGCAGCTCGGAGATCGCGACGCGCCGCGTCATCCGCTGCACGGCGGCGGCCTCCACGTCCACCAGCTCGCGCAGCTGCACGATCACGCCGCTCATGGCGGCCGCCGCGGCCCTGGCGCGCTCCAGCTCGGCGCGGTCGGCCGGCACGACCCCGTCGACCATGGCCTGCAGCTGCGACTCCAGCACGGTGGCCGGCGTGGCCAGGTCGTGCGCCATGTCGCTCGCCGCCCGCCGCCGCAGCTCCTCCGAACGCTGGAGGCGCGCCGCCATGGCGTTGAACGCCTCGGCCAGCTCCGCCGACTCGCGGTCAGGGCCGCCGCTGGCCCGCGCGCCCAGGTCCCCGGCGCCAAGGCGCCGCGCCGCCGCGGCCACGCCGCGCAGCGGCCGGGTGAGCCGATCGGAGAGCAGGATCGCGGCCACCACCAGCGCCCCGACGGCCAGGATGCCGGCCACCAGCAGGGTCAGGTTGAAGACCCCCAGGAAGGCCGGCCCGCCCGCCGGCACCTCGATCGCCAGGCGCAGGCCCGCATCGCCGGGGATGGCCTCCTCCACCCGCTCGGTGTCCACTCCGGGTGGCACGTCGCCCGTGCTCAGCAACACGCGGCCCTCCGCGTCGAGGAGGAGCATCCTGCCGTCTGCCTGGCGCGCGATGCGCTGCATGGCCTGTCGAACCGCGCCGACCATGCGCGGCTGCCCGACCCGCGGCGCGATCTCCTCCAGCTGCTGCGCGAGGAACGCGACGCGGTCGCGCTGGACGGTGCTCAGCTCGTCCTGCAGGCCGCGGCTCACCAGGCGATTGACCGCCAGGCCGGTCACCAGCAGGACGGCCACCACCACCACGGCCAGCACCAGCGCCAGCCGGACGGAGAGCGGCTGCCCGCGCGAAGCGCCCACGAGGCTCACGCCGCGTCCGGCGTGGCGACCAGGCGATAGCCGGTCCCCGGCACGGTCTCGATCAGCCACGGCTGCCCGGCATCGTCGCCCAGCTTGCGCCGCAGGTTGGCGACATGGACGTCCACCACCCGACCGTAGACCTCGTCCGGCCGGCGGGCCACGGCCTCGACCAGCTGGTCGCGCGTATGTACCGCGCCGGGCCTGCGCAGCAGCGCCAGCAGCAGTGCCACCTCCCCGGGGGTGAGCCGACCGCTCGACCCGTCGGCCATGCTATAGCGCCGGGAATCCGGGTCGATCACCGCCCGGCCGCCGGCCAGCGAGACGATACCCCCCTCCTCGGGTGGCGCCGGCTGCGTGCGCCGCAGGATGGCGGCGACGCGCGCCGTCAGCTCGTGGGGGTTGAACGGCTTGCCCAGGTAGTCGTCCGCGCCGAGTCGCAGGCCGGCTATGCGTTCCGCGTCGGAGCGCTTCGCGCTGGTGATCAGGACCGGCACGTCGCCACTCTCGCGGAGCGCCTCGAGAACGGCTTCGCCCTGCAGGCCGGGCAGCATCAGGTCCAGGATCACCAGGTCAGCGCCCTGCCGGTCGTAGGCATCCAGCGCGGCCCGTCCGTCGCCCACATCGGTCACGGCATGCCCCTCGCGCTCAAGGTAGAGGCGCAGCAGCTCGCGCAGGCGAGGCTCGTCCTCTACCACCAGGATCCGGGCGCCCATGGCCGAATCCTAGACCCGCGGCCGTTCAGGAGATGTCAAGGCCAGCGGGGCCGATCTTGACCCGTTCTTCACGGGCGCGGACCGATGCTGGCTCGGAACGAACACCGTCTCCCGCCCGGCGGACGCACAACGGAGGTCACGAACCCGATGAGAATCGCCAAGCTCTTTGCCGGCGCAGGGCTGCTGGTCGCCACCGCCCTGGTGGGCGGCACGCTGATCGGCGGCGCCATGGCCGCGCCGGGATCCAACTCCCCCATTGACACCGACGTCGAGATCCAGGCCCGTGGCCCATTCGCGGGCGGCGAGTACTGCGACGTCTTCCTCGACAGCTTTGCCACCGAGCTGGGCGTCAGCCGCGACGACCTGCTTCCCGCGTCGAAGGCGGCGGCCCTCGCCGCCATCGACGCCGCGGTCGAGGCCGGCGACCTGGACGCTGATCGGGCGGATGTCCTGCGCGAGCGCATCGAGGCCATGGACGAGGACGGCTGCGGCCTGGGCTTCGGGATGCAGCTCGGCTTCGCCCGGGGCCAGGCGCTCGGGTATGAGCGCGGGCTGATGCACGCCGACGTGTTCGCCGCGGCTGCCGAGGCCCTTGACCTGGACGCCGACGCGCTGGTCGAGCGGATGGCCGACGGCAGCTCCCTCGAGGAGATCGCCGAGGCCGAGGGCGTCGACTACGAGACGGTCAAGGCGGCCGTCCTGGCGGCGGTCGCCGCCGACCTCGACGAGGCCGTGGCCGAGGGGCTCGACCAGGATCGGGCGGACGCGATGCTGG
>DASUSP010000291.1:0-4637 GCA_036375035.1 Candidatus Limnocylindria bacterium | reverse complement strand
GAAGTTGGAGGGCGTGAGGCTCTGGAGATCGTTGCTGGCGTCGTAGGTGGCGCGCCCGGCGATCTTGCCCAGCTCGTGGAAGGTGCCGGCATCCGCCAGCCGGGCGACCCGCTCGCGGATCGTCAGCCGCCCGCCGTCGTGCTGCCGCTTGACGCGCTCCGGACCGCCCAGCTCCTCGGCAAACGCCTCGCGGCGCCGCAACTCGTCCATTTCTTTTTGCCAGTCCATCGCGGCCTCGACTCTACCATCGGATACCGTACTATGCTGAGCGCTGAGTCATCTCGGATCGAGGAGGCTTCCGTGACACAGCCGGTCCGCCCATAGGCATCGTGGACCGCCGCGCGTTCATCGCCACCGTGGGGATCGGCCTCCTGGCGATCCCCACCCAGGGGACGGCGCAGCCGCCACCACGAGTTCCGCGCGTGGGCTATCTCTTCTCTTCCACTCGGTCGGCCGGCCGGCCCCTCTGGGAGGCGTGCCGGCAGGGGCTCCGCGATCTGCACTATGTGGAGGGTCGCAACATCGTGCTGGAGCCGCGGTGGACCGAAGGCCATCACGAGCGACTGCCCGAGCGCGCAGCGGAGCTGGTGCGACTCGACGTGGACGGCGACGTGGACAAGATTCTCAAGGGCAGCACACCGCGGGATCTGCCCGTGCAACAGCCGACGACGTTCGACCTCGTCGTCAACCTGAAGGCCGCGAGGGCGCAGGGCCTGACCATTCCGCCGGCCTTCCTGCAGCGGGCCGATCAGGTCATCCAGTGAACCGCGGCCCGAGCGGTCCGGCTGCTCGTCATTAGGTCACCAGGAATGCTGAGCGGCGCTGCTGCCGTGTGGATCGTCGGTCTCGTGACGATCGTTCCCTATGGAACGTACTACCTGCTCTTCCGGGCACAGCGAGACGAGTACGCGCTTCTCATCACGGGTGTCCTGTTCTGGATCTTCGGCTACTGGAGTGTCGTGGGGCCGGTCCTGGCGGCGATCAAGGCCCGCCGAGTCTTACGAACCATCGAGCAAGCCCGGTCGAAGCAGGACCTGATGAACGCCCTGCAGAGCGACGAGACGCGAGAGGCCGCGATCGAGCTCATCGCCTCCGACAACCACATCCCGCGCTTCCTGGCCGCCCGCATCTATCGGTTGCTCATCCGCAGGCTGTCATCGGTCACCGCCTCCTCCAGGCCGTCGTCCGAGCCACCGATCGGCGATGAAACCGACCATGAGGCACGGCCACGTGCCCGCAGGCCCGACCGGGGGCCTATGGCGCCGTGAGAGAAACGATGCCGCCCGGTATGCCTCGTCACCTCGCCACCAGCATCAATGCACGCGTCCTGGCCCATGTCCGGGACCTGTCGGCGCACTCCGACATCGTCGACGTCCTGCTGGAGGCGGTGCATCCGCTGGGCGACGTCCAGGTGTTCTGCCCGGACCACGCGTCGTACCGGTACGTGCTCGCGTCGACCAATGGCATCGTCTTCGGATTGGCCGTCGGCATGCACACGGTCGCGTTCAGGCTCGACGAGCGTATGCGGAGCCGCGCCCTCGCCACCGGCGGCCTGGCCTATCCCGAGTGCGGCGAGGAGTGGGTCGCCGTCGTGCACGAGCGCCCGGACAGCGACTGGCCGTCGGTCGACGTCCGGTTCTGGGCCCGACAGGCGTATCGTCATGCGCGGTCGACGAAGGCGGGAGGGTGACGATGCCGGTTCGCACACAGGTTCTCGGCCTCGTCGGCTGGCTCCTCCTGACCTTTGCCGCCGCCGCGATCGGTGCAATCGCCTCGGTCAGTGCCGGCACGTTCTACCAGCAGCTCGTCCGGCCTGAGTGGGCCCCGCCGGCGTGGCTGTTCGCCCCGGTCTGGACCGTGCTCTATTCCCTGATCGGTGTGGCCGCGTGGCTGGTCTGGCGCACGCACGGTTTCCGCCGAGCGCGCCTGGCCCTCGTCCTGTTCGTCGTGCAGCTCGCGGCGAATGCGCTGTGGACGTGGCTGTTCTTCGTCTGGCAGCAGGGCGGTCTGGCGTTCGCGGAGATCGTGCTTCTCTGGGGCCTGATCGCAGCCACCGTCGTGGCGTTCTCACGGCTGCACGCCCTGGCCGCCCTGCTGCTGCTGCCCTACCTGGCGTGGGTCACCTTTGCCTGCGCGCTCACACGCTCCATCTGGAAGCTCAACCCCGGACTCCTCGGGTGACGACGGCCGTGGGCCCGCAGCGCTTCCGGGCCCTCCCGTCGGGGGACCTTCCGGCGGCCTGGCCAGCGGATTTCGCTTCGCCGCCGCCGGGCCCCCATGATCGATTGGGAGTGCGGGGATGGCCCGTGGCGACTCACTCCGGGAGCGCTCTGGACATGGGCTTCGGGGCCGGGCTGTGGGAGCCGATCCTCAAGTGGACCCTCTGGGGCATCGTGATGGCCCTGGTCATGGGCTGGGTCGCGGCGAGTCGCCTCAGACGCCGGCCGACATCGGATGCGCGCCGGCTCGTGCATCCTCCCAGCACCCTGATCATCGGGTTGGCTGGATTCGTGTTCTTCGCCGGTATCGCGGTCCTCTCGAACGTGTACGCCAACCGGACGACCACCTGGTGGACCACGGCGACCTTCACCGGCTTTGCACTGCTCTCGGTGCTGCTGATCGCCGACTATGTCCTCGCGCGCCACGAGGTGTCCGAGGACGGTCTGGGCTACAGCCGGCTGACCGGTCGCCGCGGATATCTCCGGTGGTCCGAGCTCCGTCGCGTCCGCTACGTGCCGGCGATGAAGTGGTTCAGGCTCGAGACGGCGTCCGGCGACGTGGCCCGCATCTCGGTCGTGCTCGTCGGCCTGCCGGAACTCGCGAGCCTCCTGCTCGCCCACGCGCCGGCCACGGCCGTCGACGCGGACACCGCGTCCATCCTCCAGGCCACCGCGACGGGCCACCCTCCATCGGTCTGGAGCTGATCGGCTAGCCGCGGCGAGCCCCCTCGATCGCCGCCCGGCCGCTCTCCTCGCGGATGAGCGCCAGCACCTCGCGCTTGAGCTCGTTGAAGAACGGCGAGGTCGTCACCTCCAGCGCCCGGGGCCGTGGCAGCGCGACCGTGATCCGCGTCTTGATCCGCCCCGGCCGCGCGGTCATGACCGACACGCTGTCGGCCAGCAGCAGCGCCTCCTCGATGTCGTGGGTGACGAAGAGCACCGTCTGCTGGTGCCGCTCCCAGACCGCGAGCAGCAGCTCCTGCATCACGGCCCGGGTTTGCGCGTCCAGGCTGCCGAACGGCTCGTCCATCAGGAGCACGTCGGGGTCCATGACCAGCACGCGGGCGATGCCGACGCGCTGCTTCATGCCGCCCGACAGCTCCGCCGGGTAGTGCGACTCGAAGCCCCGCAGCCCCACCTGCTCGACGATCGTCTCGACCCGCGCGCGGTAGGCGGCCGGCGCCAGGCCGCGGGTCCTCAGGCCGAACGTGATGTTGTCGAGCACCGTGTACCAGGGGAAGAGCGCCGGCTCCTGGAAGACGACGGCGCGACGGGGGCCCGGGGTGCAGACCGGCTCGCCGTCGAAGCGCACGGCGCCGCGGGTGGGCGCCTCGAAGCCGGCCACCATGTTGAGGAGCGTGGACTTGCCGCAGCCGGACGGGCCCAGGATCGCGGCGAACTCGTTGCGCGCGACGCTCAGGCTGACGCCCTGCAGCGCCTCGACCGGACGGCCGCCGGTGTCGAAGGTCTTCCACACGTCGGCCAGCTCGATGACCGGGCGGTCCGTCACGCGTGGGCCTCCAGCGTCCGCCACCTCAGGACGAGCCGGGCCAGGAGCTGCAGCGCCCGGTCGGAGACGAAGCCGAGCAGCCCGACCGACAGCATCGTGGCCACGCAGATGTCCATGCGGCCGACGTAGTAGGCATCCCACAGCACGTAGCCCAGCCCCGACTTCACCGCGATCATCTCGGCCACGATCACCGCGGTCCAGGCAACGCCGATCCCCAGGCGGAGCCCGGTGAAGATCGACGGCAGCGCCGAGCGGAAGACGACCCTGGTCAGGATCGTGCGCTCCCCCGCCCCCATCATCCGGGCGGCGCGTAGCAGCAAGAGATTCGTGTCCCGCACGCCGTGGGTGGTGTTGACGACGATGGGGTAGAACGCGCCGAGCCCGATCAGGAACAGCGCGCTGGCGTCGTAGATCCCGAAGACCGCGATGGCGAACGGCAGCCAGGCCGTGATCGGCACCGGACGCAGGAGCTGGATCGAGGGGTCGACGAGCCGGGCGACCAGGCGGTTCCAGCCGACGAACAGGCCCAGCGGGATGCCGACGGCGGCGGCGATGAGGAAGCCCTGGAGCACGCGGCGCGAGGAGTAGAGCACGGCGGCGAGCCAGGTGCCGGAGTACGGCGACAGCGAGCGGGTCGGTGTGCCGAAGATCCAGCGGTACCAGGACTGCGCCACCTGCAGCGGCGAAGGCACGATGCCCTCGGCCACCCAGTGGCGCTCGACGGCCACGGTCCACAGCGCCAGGAACGCGAGCGGCAGCATCACCGGCCACACGAGGCGCCGGACGGCCGCACGGCCCCCGGGCGCGGCACCCGCCACGGCGCCTACTGGCGCAGGCCGAGCTCCGCCGGCGGCTTGCCGGTCGCCTTGCTCAGGAAGTCGAAGGTGTAGTGCTGCGCGATCTCGCCC
>DASUSP010000290.1:0-2816 GCA_036375035.1 Candidatus Limnocylindria bacterium | reverse complement strand
CTGGCCGGGACCGCCCTGGCTGCACCCATGACCTTCACCGCCGACCTGGCCGACGGAGGCGAGGGCGACGCCGATGGCTCGGGCTCGGCGACCGTCACCATCGACACCGACACCGGCGAGGTGTGCTGGGAGCTCTCGGTGGAGAACATCGGCGATGTCGTCGCCTCGCACATCCACGTCGGCGCCGAGGGCGAGAGCGGCGGCGTAGTCGTCCCGCTGGACGTCGACGGCTTCAGCGGCACCAGCGAGGGCTGCGTGGACGCGTCCGACGCCGACCTGCAGGCCATCGTCGACGATCCGGCAGGCTTCTACGTGAACATCCACACCGCGGAGTTCTCCGGCGGCGCGATCCGCGGGCAGCTCACCGCATCGGGCGGCCAGACGCCGGACACCGCCATGGTGCCGCAGGAGGGATCGCCGCTGGCCCTATTCGGCCTGCTGCTGCTGGCTGCCGGCGCGGCCTCCGGCACGCGCCTGGCCCTGCGACGGAGCAGCTGACGGCCACGGGGAGCGGGGCCGCGACCGCCCCGCTCCCCGGCCAGCCGGCTCGAGCGGCGATCAGGCCACGAACTCGAGCACGTTGATGGCGTAGATCCCGTAGGCGTGCACCGCCACGCCCAGCGCGATGGCCGACACCAGCCAGGGCGAGGCGCGGTCGCGGTACGCCCAGCCCAACAGCAGCATCAGCACCGGCACGGCGTCCAGGACAAAGCGGTAGCCGAACTGGGCGAAGCCCCACGAGCCGTGCATCAGGTCGGGCAGCAGGATCAGGCCAACGCTGAGCACCGCCACACCGACCAGCGGCTGCCGGTCGCGGACGCTCCAGGCCCGCGCGGCGAGGAAGAGGAACGGGGCCGACAGCGTCAGCGACAGGCCGGTGATGCTCGGCCGCAGGAACGGCGCAGCGTCGACCCACTCGAAGCTCTGCAGCAGGATGGCGTACAGGTGCCGCGGGACGTACAGCGGCGAGATGAGCCCGTGGCGGAACCACGGCTCGTCGGTCACCAGCCCGAACTCCCCCGAGGGGATGCGCGCGTAGCCGAAGTCCAACGGCGAGCCGAAGCGCGCGACGTTGTAGGCCGCGATCGGCAGCGCCATCAGCGCCACGCCCGCCAGCACGGCCAGGTGGGCGCGGGTCGGTCTCCATCGGGGCGCGTACATCGCCAGCAGCAGCGGCAGAGCCAGGCCCATCGGCAGGCGTGACCCGGCCGCGAGCCCCAGCAGCAGTCCCGCCGCGAGCGGCCAGCGGCGTCCCACGGCCAGGTGCAGCGCGAGCAGGGTGAAGGTCACGGCCACCGTCTGCGCCCACAGGTGCGTTCCGGCCATGCCGGCCACCCACCAGTGCGTGGTGAAGGCGAACCCCACCGTCAGCAGCTGTCGCGGCACGAAAGCCACCCCGATGCGCCCCAGCAGCCAGAAGACGAGCGCCACGTTGGCGGCGCCGGCCACGGCGGTGTAGGCGTTTGGTGCCGGCTCGCCGGCGCCGACCAGGTTCGCGGCAGCGACCAGGGGCATGAGCAGGACCGCCGGCACCGGCGGGAAGGGCGAGTATTGGCCACCGTCGGGCGCCGGAACGAGCTCCAGCCAGGGACGGTCGTCGGGGATCGACAGGCGGCCGTCGAGGAAGGCCTGGGCCAGCGGCACGAAGGAGTCGGAGCCGGCATCGGTGGGACCGGTAAGCAGGTAGACCACAAGCGCCAGCATGCTCAGCACGCCGCCGGCCAGCGCCTCGGGCATGGCCGGCCCGCGCAGGCGGTTGACGGCCGAGGCGGCGGCGGTCACGAAGGATGCCCGGTCATCGGGCGGATGATAGGGAGTGGCGCGCCTGGCAGGAGTCGAACCCGCAACCTTCTGATCCGAAGTCCGTAGCAGGCATGCTCGATACCCCGATTTGAGCGTGCAGATCGTCCCCGGCGTCCATCCGTACCCCCGGAATCCACACGCTAAGGGGTACAACGGTGGGTACGGATCAGGCCGCCTCGTCCACCTCAGCCGCCAGCCCGCCTGCCGTCGCCCTGTACTTGCCAGCCGAGCGGCAGCGCGGCCGCAGCAGCCGTCCAGGCTTGCGTGAGTGCGCCGAGCGAAGGCATCGGTGGTTTGTATGTCCGGCTCTGACAGGTTGTCGGGTAGACGACGGGGCGTAGCCTGATGTCCTGTTACGGCAGACGCTGATAGAGGATCGGGCCGGTGCTTACGTTCAAGGCACTGCACATCCTGGCCATGGTTGCCATGGTGACCATCGAGATCGGCGCGGAGTCTCTGTACGCGCTCGCCATCTCGCGGCGGGACGTTGGGGCGTTGGCCACGGTCCATCGGCTTCTTGAACGCGCCCGAGCCGGCCCCGCCAGCATCGTCGCCTTCGTATCAGGGGTGGCCTTCGGGCTGCTAACGGCGGCCACCGGGGGCATGGACTTCCTGGACGGCTGGCTCATCGCCGCCTATGTCTTGGTGGTCCTGTTCCTCGCGTCCACCAGCATGTTCCTCCGCGAGGCGTTGAAGCTGGGGCGTGCGGCCGTGAACGCCGGGTCTAGCGGCGCGCCAACCGATCAGGTCACGCAGCAACTGACGCAGACTCGAGTGATGTGGTGGTTCGCTATCGATGTCGCGATCGTGGTGGCCTTCATCCTCGACATGGTCCTGAAGCCGTTCTGAGAGCAGGGCCGGGGTCGCATGCACCACCCGATCCTTGCGGATCCCCGGCCGTCATCTTTCACGCTAGTGAACTTCGAAGTCGGCTCGCATGCCGGGGCCGTATCGCGACTCCTCGTAGTGGCCGGACAGGTTGCAGATGAGCACGTAATGGCCCGGCGTGAGGT
>DASUSP010000289.1:0-6290 GCA_036375035.1 Candidatus Limnocylindria bacterium | reverse complement strand
CGTGAGGTCGCCAAGGCGGTCGTGGGCGCGCCGGATCTGCTCGGCCGTCGCCCGGGGTCCACACAGCCACAAGCTGCGGTGCGACCACGAGTGGTTGCCGACCTCGTGGCCCTCGCTCACCATCCGGCGCACCAGCCCGGGCGCGCGGGCGGCCCGCTCGCCGATCAGGAAGAACGTGCCGCGCACGCCGGCGGCACCGAGGGCGTCGAGCAGGCGCGGCGTCCACTCCGGATCGGGTCCATCGTCGAAGGTCAGCGCCAGGCGCGGGATCCCACGCGGACCGCGCCAGGCGCAGCCCGGCGTGAGCAGGTGCGGCAGCCAGGCCCATCCCACCCAGGCGGCCGCGCCGAGGGCGAGCGCGCCGCCGATCACACGCGGAGCCCGCTGGTCGCCAGCACCGTGTCCACGATCCGGTCGGTGGCGTCCGGACGCCGTACCCGGCGGATCGCCTCCCGCAGGTGGTCGAGGAGGTCGGGCTCGGTCAGCGCGCGGTCCAGCAGGCGCTCCAGCTCGCCCCGGGAGCGCGCGGCCAGGGCGACGCCGGCCCGCGAGGCGAAACGCTCGTTGCGTTGCTCCTGGCCCGGCAACGAGCCGTAGAGCAGCATCGGCAGCTCGGCGGCCATCGCCTCGGCCAGCGTCATGCCGCCGGCCTTGGTCACCAGCACGTCGGCGGCGGCCATGAGCGAGCGCACGTTGTCGGTGTAGCCGATCACGCGGGTCGGGCTCCCGGCGGTGGCGCGCCGCAGGCGATCGGCCAGCGCCGCGTCGTGGCCCGCCACCACCAGCGCCTGCACGGGGCGGGGCAGGCGGCCCAGCCCCCGCACGACGTCGGGCAGCCGTCCGACGTCGCCGTGCGAGCCGGCCATGACCAGCACCACGGGCACCGCGGCCGGCAGCTGCAGGGCCCGGCGCGTCTCGGCGCCGTCCGCCGGGGCGGCGAACTCCGGCCGCAGTGGCACCCCCGTCACCGTGACGCGCTCGCGCGAGATCCCGCGGGCCACGAACTCGTGGCCCACCTCGTCGGCGGCGACGCAGTAGCGGTCGATGCCGCGGGCGATCCACTGGCTGTGCGCCACGAAGTCGGTCACGACCGTGGTGTGGGGTGGCAGCCGTCGGCCCTCGGCGGCCAGCGCCGACAGCGCGGCGGCCGGGGTGGCGTGGACCGAGACCACGGCATCGGGCTCGAGCGTCCCCAGCAGCGCGGCCAGCCGCGTCGTCCCCAGGCGTGTCGCGCCGAAGGCGAGGGGCGAGTCGCTGGACATCCGGTCGCCGAGGGCGTAGGCGGCGCCCCACACGGCCGGCGCCCGCCGGAGCAGGGTCATGTAGAGCCGCCGGGTGAGTGACTCGAACCACGGGTGAACCAGCTCGCGAAAGTGATCCACGACCGTCACGGCGGCGCCGCGGGCGACGAACCCCGCGGCCAGGCTGCGGGCGGCCTCGTTGTGGCCCGAGCCGTAGCTGGCGGTGAGGATGAGGACCCGCATCAGGCCGGGCCGCGGTGGCGGATGAAGTAGCGCACCACCTCGCCGCGCCGGGCCGGTCCGGCTGCCTTGAGGGCGATCTCGAGCACGAGCTTCACGAGGCCGCCGCCGAGCCGGCTGTCGAGCGCCGCCAGGGCCAGCCGGGCCGGCGTGGTCCGGCGCGCGGCCAGCGCGAATCGCGCGCTGCGGATGATCCAGCGCGGCTTGGACCAGTGCCACTCGTCGACGACGCGGCCGCCGCACTGCTCGACGAGTGCGCGCATGGTCGTGGGCGTGAAGTGGATCAGGTGGCGAGGGAAGTCGAGGCCCGACCAGTGGCGGCCGAAGAGGGCGCCGCCCCAGCCGCCGACGTTGGGCACCTCGATGACCAGCAACCCGCCGGGGGCCAGCCAGGAGAGCATGTTGCGCACCGCCCCGGCCGGATCGGGCAGGTGCTCGACGACGTGGAAGGCGGTGACGACGTCGAAGGCGGCGGGCCGCAGGGCGAGCTCGGCGGGATCGCCGACGATCACCTCCGGGGTGACCGTGCGCGCCTTGGCCGCGGCCTCGGGGTCCAGCTCGATCCCGCTCACGCGCCAGCCGACCGAGGCCATCAGCTGCAGGAACCGGCCGGTGGCGCAGCCGACGTCGAGCAGGCGGCCCTCGCCCAGCCAGGGCGGAAAGGTCTTCGCCACCCGGCGGCGGTCCCACCGGGCCCGCAGGCGATCGGCCGGCCGGACGTCGCGCGGGTCGAGATGCCCGTAGCCCAGGGTGCGTGCCAGCACCCAGCGGGCGGCGGGGGAGCGGTCGCGCAGCACGCGGCCCGGGTCAGGATCGCGCGCGTGCGGCGGATAGTCGGCGGGGTACATCCGATCGAGCTGGTCGCGGCGCACGCGCGGGTTCTGGTAGAGCAGCCCGCAGCGCTCGCAGCGGGCCAGCGGGAACTGCCCGGGCACGCCCAGCGCCAGGTCGCGCTCGGTGCTGAGCAGCGTGGCGTCCGGCCTGCCGCACAGCGGGCAGGCGATCGACTCGAGCTCGAGCGTGTCGCTCACCGGGCAGAGGCCGCCACGGTCTGCCCGCCAGCCAGGGACTGGCCCGCAACGCAGTGGTCGTGGGGGTGCAGCAGCACGACGGGGCGGGTCGGATGCGGCTGAAGGCTGGTGGTCACCGCCGTTCATCCTACGTCGGCGGCGCCCCCCGATCCAAGCCCCACGGTGGCCCTGATCACCGGCTCGCGTGGGCGCAGTCGATCACTGCCGGGTCTCGGGAGTTCGCTGTCGCCCCATGCTATCGTTCCACCGGGATGCCGCACTCCGAGTGCGTCGCGCGTCGAGGGAGTGACGCCACGGGCCGACGGCGTCCATCGCGCTGGCGGACGGGCGCGTGCTGAAGGTCAGCGTTGCCATGGGCCTCCTCGCCTGGGGGCTGCTCGGCCTGTCCTGCGCTGCGTCGACGCGGGTCCTGGTCCTCTTCCTGGCCACCGACCTGGTGTTCCTTCTGCTGGAATGTCTCTACGGCTTTACCGCCGGACTCCCCGTATCCGACTGGTGGCTTGGCAGAGATTGGGGTTATGCGGAGATGTTCCAGTACGCGAAGGAACTGGGGATCGTCGTGGTCTTCTTCCTATTCTTCCTCAGACACCCACACGTGCTCACGCTGGGCTGGCAGCTTCTGTTCCTGTATCTTGCTGGACGACTCGCAGCAGATTCATGAGCGAGTGGGTGCTTTCGTCGGCGGACTTCTCGATACATCTTGGGTGTTTACTGACCATGTTGCCTCGGCATTCTTCGGGGCGGTGATCCTGGGCTTGCTGGGCCTCGGCTATCGCTCGGCGCCGGGCTGGATGCGAGAAGTGTCGTGGCCGCTGCTGGGGTTGGTCGTGGCACTGGCGGCCTTCGGCGTGATCCTCGACACCCTTCACCAGGTGGTTGATCGCTCGATGCCCATCCTGTTCCAGATCGGCTATCCCGTGGAGGAGGCAGGCGAGATGGTCAGCGTCAGTCTCATCGCCTGGTACGTCCATCGACTCGCGACCGCGTGTTACCTCGGACGGCATGGGAGCAGCCGAGCGGTGCTGGTGAGCCATCGCTGAGTCATCAGAGGACGGCCACGCGGTCAGGGGGCCTGCCTTTACAGGCGACACCACAAGCGCCCCGGGGCCTCCGCACGTCGAACCACCGCCCCGCGTTAGCGCCCGGACATTTCATGTAGCAACAGCAATGGGTCTCGTGGACCTTGACCCAGGGGACGGCGTGCAGTAGCGTCAGCCCAGCCATGTCACCACGCGACCCGGTTGCTCGCTGGCTCGCGTTCACGGGACTGATCCTGCTCGGTGTCGTGTTACTGGCGGCCCCGGTGGCCGTGCGCCACGGTCACGACGGTCCTGGCCTCTACAACCCCGATTGTCCGTTGGTAGCGCTGCTGACCGCCGACCGCCAGGGTAGCGTCACGGTGACGGCCGCCTCGGTGCCGCTGCTCGTGGCGACTGCGCTCTCCGTAGTCGCGACTGCCGGCAACCCGGCCCTCGCCTTTGCCGCCGGCGGCGTCCGCTTCCGCGCCCCTCCCGCTCGCTAGCCCGCGTCCTGACTCGTTCCACCGGCTCGGGGCCCACCAGGGCCTCTCGGCCGGGCCAAGGTTCCCCTCGAACGCGGGAGGCTCTTATGTGTGGGCGGATCGTTGCGACGATGCTCGCGGTCCTGGTCGGGCTCCCGGTCTCGGTCGCTGCGCAGGAAGCGGAGGCGCTGCAGCGGGAGATCGAGCAGTTGCGCCGGCAGATGGAGGACGCGCAGCGCGGGTACCAGAAGGCGCTCGAGGCGCTGACCGAGCGGCTGCGCCGCCTGGAGTCGCGCCCCGAGTCGCCACCGGCCGCTCCGGCCCCGTCGGCGGTGGTCCAGGCGCCGCCAGCCCCAGCATTGCCCAGCCTCGCCGAACTTGCGCGGCCGCGCCAGCCGTTCGCGCTCTACGGAGAGCGTCGGCCCGGGCAATTGCTGCTGGACTTCGGTGTTGTCGGGGACTTCATCGGCAACATCACCCAGCGCAGCGTCGAGCAGGCACAGGGCGGGACGTTCGCCGGCCGCGAGAACCGGTTCTTCCCGCGCGAGATCGAGCTGATGTTCTTCGGCCAGATCGATCCTTACGCGCGGGGAGAGGTGCGCGTCGAAGCGGCCGAAGAGTTCGAGGACGGCGAGCGCGCCACGGCGGTGAACCTCGCCGAGGCTAACCTGACGCTGCTGACCCTGCCGTGGGGCACGCAGGCGAAGCTCGGCTTCATGCGCAACCGCTTCGGGCTTCTCAACGAGCGGCACCGCGAGGCGCTGCCGCAACCGGATCAACCGAACGTGCTCACGCGGTTCCTCGGCGAGGAAGGGTTGCGAGAGAGCGGTGGCGAGATCACCTGGGTCGCACCGCTGCCGTTCTACCTCGAAGCGCTGGTGGGAGCTTTCAACGGCGACAACGAGGAGGCGTTCGGGCAGGGGAGCCTCAAGGCCCCGCTGATCACCGGACGGCTGCGCACCTTCCTCGAGTTCGGCGATGCTCACGCCTTACAGCTGGGCGTGTCCGGCGCCACCGGCGAGACACCGGAGCGTCGGCGAAGCACGCTCGCCGGGCTCGACGCCAAGTACAAGCTCACGCCTGAGGGACGGCGGCACGCCCTGCTGACCGTTGCCGGCGAGGCGCTCTACTCCGACCGCCAGGTGGACGTGTTCGACGCGGCCGGGGCAGGCGAGGACCGGACGCGCCAGCGATTCGGCTGGTACGCGTATGCCGAGCTCCAGCCATGGCAGCGCTGGATGGGAGGCGTGCGCTACGACTGGACGCAGTATCCCCTTGACCCGGGCGACGAGTGGGCGATCGAGCCGTACATCACCTTCGCCCCGTCGGAGTTCCTCCGCTTTCGCCTGGCCTACAAGCACACCGAGCGCTCGCACCGCGTGGCTGGACTGGACGGGCGAGGTAGCGCGCGGGTGTTCGACGAGCTGCTGTTTCAGGCAACCTTCTTCCTGGGCGCCCACCCCACTCATCCTTTCTAGGCAAGGAGAACACTCGGATGCGACGGCCGATCGCGACGCTGCTCTTGGTGGCTGTTGCCGTGGCCAGTAGTCTGCCGGCCGCCGATGCAGCGGCGAAGCTCCGTGTCGTCGCTACCATCCCAGACCTCAAGGCGCTGACCGAGGCGGTCGGCGGCGACCTCGTGGACGTGGACGCGCTGGCCCGCGCCAACCAGAATCCTCACGACCTCGAGGTGCGGCCCAGCCTCATGATCAAGCTGCGGCGCGCCCATGCCCTCGTGGTGAACGGGCTCGAGCTCGACGCCTGGGCAGAGCCCGTCCTGCGAGGCGCGAACAACGCCGTCATCGTCCCGGGCGCCCCGGGTTTCATCGACGCCTCTCGCAGCGTGCCCGTCATCGAGGTCCCGACGACGCGGGTGGACCGCTCCATGGGCGATGTCCACCCGCTCGGCAACCCGCACTACACGCTCGATCCTGGGCTGGCACCGATTGTCACTCAGACGATCCTCGAAGGGCTCGCGCGGCTGGCCCCGGAGCATCGAACGATTATGGAGCAGCAGCGCGAGAGCTTCCTGGCCAAGCTGCAGGAGGCGATGGCCCGCTGGCAAACGGCACTCGCGCCCGTGAGGGAGACCCGGCTGGTCGCCTACCACAACAACCTCGGCTACTTCCTCAAGCGTTTCGGGCTCACCCAGCTGGGCACGATCGAGGATCGGCCCGGGATCCCGCCTTCGCCAGCGCACCTGGCCGGCCTGGTGCGTGAGATGAAAGAGGCGGGGAGCAGGGTCATTGTCCTGGTCGAGCCGTGGAGCGACCAGAA
>DASUSP010000288.1:0-2452 GCA_036375035.1 Candidatus Limnocylindria bacterium | reverse complement strand
GTGCCGCCGCGCATGCAGGAGAGCCTCACCACCGGGCTGGGCTTCTTCACCCTGCTGATCGCCACGGCCATGGCCCTGCCCATCTTCACCAGCCCCGACGTCCGTCCCGGGGACGAGCTCGCCGTGCTGGGCGGCCTGCTCAGTGGCGTGGTCATCGGAGAGTGGCTGCGCCTGCACGACGGGCTGGAGGCCCTGGGCACGTGGTTTCAGCGACGGCTGTCCGGCGACCGCGAGGGGAGCCGCATCGCCGAGGGCTTCATCACCGCCAGCCTGGTCTTCTGCGTCGGGCCGCTCACCATCCTGGGCTCGCTGGAGAACGGCCTGACCGGCGACATCACCCTGCTCGCCACCAAGTCGCTGCTGGACGGCGTGGCCAGCATCGCCTTCGCGGCCGCGCTGGGCGCCGGCGTCTACCTCAGCGCGATCACGGTGCTGGTGGTGCAGGGCGGGATCGCCGGCGGCGCCTTCCTGCTGCGCGACGTGATGGACCCGGCCACGGTGGTGGCCGTCACTGCGGCGGGCGGGCTGATCCTGCTGGGCGTGGCGCTCAGACTCCTGGAGCTCAAGCCGGTGCGCGTCGCCAACTTCCTGCCGGCCCTGGTGCTGGCGCCGATCTTCCTGCGGGTCGCCGAGCTGGTTCGCGGCTGGCTCGGCTGACGGGCCGAGCCCCGGAGACCCTCAGGCCAGGCTGAACACCGCGCGCACCTCCCCGGATGGCTCGCCCCGCGGGTCGCGGATGGGCGGGGACGCGAAGTCGGCCAGCCGGCCGCGCCCGCCCACGACCTCCTCGTCCAGGACCCCGAGCTGCCGCAGGGCAGCAACCGTCGCCGTGGGCCGCGCCCGGCGGGCGCCATCGCCATCCTCCACCTTGAGCGCCAGCCCGATGGCACCCGTCCCCCGCTGGTGCGAACCGGCCAGCAGCCCCACCGCCTGCACGCCTTCGGCGCCGCCCTTTGCGACGAGCCGGCCCGGTGCCGCGCGCACGAGGGCGGTGTCGAGCATGCGACGCTCGCCGGCGACCAGCTCGGGGTGGGCCATCATCGCGTCACGGATCCGCTCCAGGGCGCCGCGCAGCGGCGCATCGGCCACCCCGGAGGGATCGGCCAGGCGGGCGAAGGCGAGCGCCAGGCCTCGCAACGGCATGCCGAATGTCACGACCCCGCAGCCGTCGGTGGCGCAGGCGATCTCTTCCACCGGCACGTCGGAGAGCGCGGCCACCGTCTCCAGGGCCGCCACCTGGATCGGGTGCTCGGGCTGCCAGTAGGTCTCGACCGGCCAGCCGGCTGCCTTGGCGTGCAGCGCCATCCCGGCGTGCTTGCCGGAACAGTTATGGCGCAGCGCCGAGGGCGGCTCCCCGTCGCGCAGCAGCCGTTCGGCGGTCTCGCGATCGTACGGGGAGTGCGTCCCGCAGGCGAGGACCTCGCGCGTCAGCCCGCCCGCGCGCAGGAGCGCCTGGACGGTGCGGGCGTGACGGTCCTCCCCGGCGTGGGAGGCGGCCATGATGGCCAGCGCCTCGGTGGGCGCGGGGAAGTCATAGGCGTCAAAGCGGCCCGACGCCACGAACGGGGCCAACTGGAAGGGCTTGGCCGCCGACCGCAGGTAGATGGATTCGTCGGGATCGCCCGCCGCTGCGACCAGCTTGCCGGCGGCCGAGACGACCGCCACGGCGCCGCGGTGGCGCGACTCCACCCGCTCCCCGCGGGTTACCTCGACCAGGACCGGCGACGCCGGCGGAGCGTCATCCGCTCGCCGGCGCGCGCTTTCCCTACTGGCCGTTGCCGCTGCCGGGGCCCGTCGCCTGCCGCTCGCCGGCAGGGGCGCCCTCGCGATCCTGCTTCGAGAAGATGGACCCCTGGCCGGGAGCGCCGGCGCCGGCGGGCTCCGCGGCCGGCTTCGGCTGGCCGCCACCGCTCGACTGGCCGCCCGGCTGGCCGCTCGCCTGCCCGCCGGACGGCTGGCCGGAGGGGCGCGGCGCGGCAGCCGCCTCGTGGGTCATGATCACTGAGCCCTCCCAGTGGGCTCCTTCCTTCACCACCAGCACCTGGGTCTTGACCTTGCCCTTGACCCGGCCGGTGGAGCCGATCTCGAAGCGCCCGCCGCAGTCGACGTCGCCCTCGTAATCCCCATTGATGATCACGTTGTGGGCGGTGATGGCGCTGCGCACCCGCGCCTGGGGGCTGATGATCAGGGTGCCCTGGCACTCGATCTCGCCCTGCGCCTCGCCCTCGATCCGCAGGTCACGGTCCGAGACGTACTTGCCGTTGAACCGGGCGTGAGGGTCGATCACGCTCTCGTTTCCGGACTCGCTCCGGCGGAACTCGGTGGGAGAAGGCGTCACGTCGACCTCACTCGTCAAGCTGTCGGGATACAGGTTGCCGACGACATCCTCGCGCGACAAGGCGTCGGACTTGTTGTCTCGCTTTGATCCGAAGACCACTGCTGGCTCCTCCTT
>DASUSP010000287.1:0-2293 GCA_036375035.1 Candidatus Limnocylindria bacterium | reverse complement strand
GTTAGAGTCCCCGGACGTGGTGGAAATTCGATCAGCCGGCCGCGGCTAGACAGATGAAGCGGCCATCGCACATCTTTCCGTGAGTTCTCTCTGGCTGGAGAAGGACGACACGGAGGTGCTGCGACGATGGCCAAGCCCAGCATGGATCTGTCTGCGTTTATTGGCAAGCTCCTCGAGGAGCAGGATGGGGATGTCCTTCGCGAAGGCATTCGCGTGCTCTCGCAGGCGTTGATGGAAACGGAGGTCGCCGGGCTGATTGGTGCGGACCGCCACGAGCGCACGCCCGAGCGGACGGGCCACCGCAACGGCTACCGGATGCGGACCTGGGACACGCGGGTCGGCACGATCGAGCTGGCGATCCCGAAGGTGCGGCCTGGCTCATACTTCCCCTCGTTGCTGCAGCCCCGCCGGCGCGCGGAGCACGCCCTGCTGGCGGTGGTCCAAGAGGCGTACGTGCATGGCGTCTCGACGCGGAAGGTCGACGAGCTGATGAAGGCGCTCGGGCTCGATGGCGTCTCGAAGTCGGAGGTGTCCCGGATCTGCGGCGAGCTCGACCCGCTGGTGGAGGCCTTCCGAACACGGGCGCTGACGACCGACTATCCGTACCTCTGGGTCGATGCGACGTACCACAAGGTGCGGGTCAACGGGCGCGTGACCAGCCAGGCGACGGTCGTCGCCGTGGGCGTGACCAGTGAGGGCGAGCGCCAGGTCCTCGGGATCGACGTCGGCCCCTCGGAGGATCGGGCGTTCTGGACGGCGTTTCTGCGGAACCTGGTCAAACGCGGCCTTCGCGGCGTCCGCCTGGTCACCTCCGATGCGCACGAGGGCCTGAAGCAGGCGATCGCGACGGTGCTGAGCGGCGCGACGTGGCAGCGGTGTCGCGTGCACTTCATGCGGAATCTGCTCGCGACGGTGCCGAAGGGCGCGCGTGAAGCGATTGCCGCGGTGGTGCGGACGATCTTCGCGCAACCGGATCACACCACGGCGATGACGCAGCTGCGGAAGGTGGCGGACGGCCTCCGCGCGCGCTTTGCGCGGGCCGCCGCGCTGCTGGAGGAGGCCGCTGAAGACGTGCTGGCGTACCGGCACATGCCCCTTGAGCATCAGCGGCAGCTGCACAGCACCAATCCGCTCGAGCGCCTGAACAAGGAGATCAAGCGGCGGTCGAATGTGGTCGGGATCTTTCCGACCCCACAATCCGTCATTCGCCTGGTCGGTGCCATTCTGCTCGAGCAGGACGACGAATGGGCGGTGGCCGAGCGGCGCTACTTCAGCGCCGAATCGATGAAGCAGCTCACGGCGCCGGCGTTGCCCGCCACGGCGCAGGAGATCTTCGCCGCCATTGCGTGAAGGACGGAAGTCGGTGTGGGCGCTTGTGGAAACCGCTCTGTGGTTTCCAAGCAGCGGTGGACGGCGTTCTTCCGTCCACGGCTGCGGCAGCGTCCACGCCGTGGTCGAACTCAGGGAAGGCGTGCGCGATTTACACCACTTGACGGGACACTACCCCAGAACGAGTGACGAAGAACGACGGCGTGAACGCGTAGGCGGCGTTTTCGACCCTGCATACCTTCAGCTGGATTGCCGCGCAGCCCGGCAGCTAACCGGTTAAGGGCCGGCGCTTGGTAGCCCGGTCACTCTGGGGTAGTCGGCAGCGGCCCTGACCGGTTAGCCCTTGTTTCGTTTGCCGCGCTTTCGCGCGGCTGGGCCTTTATGCGGCCATCGACCGGTCTCGGGCATCGGACCATCGCGACGGGCCGGCCGAGGCCGCCCAACGAAAGCCGAATTCGCGTTCCAGGCCGCATAACGGGCCAAGGCGCCCGCGCACGCCGGCGGCACCGGCGCGCTGGAGTACTCGTTCTGGACGTATCGCAACGGCACCGGGCAGTGGACCCAGGCGCAGGCCTACGGGCCCTCGGCGACCTTCGCGTGGACGCCGTCCGTGGCCGACACCCATACCGTGCAGGTCCGGGTCCGTCCGGTCGGCTCCCGCGCCCGGTATCTCGCCTGCAAGAACTCCCCCGCGGTGACCGTGTGGACCGGCCCGCTGCAGTCCTTGGCCTGATCACGTCGCAGCCGTTCCCGATTGCGGGAGGCGGGACGCCGATCCGCTGGACGGCGACGGCCACCGAGGACAGTGCCCCCTGGAATATCAGTTCTGGCGGGCGAATGAGTCCTCCGCGTGAGGGTGGACGGTGGTGCGCGGCTACAGTCCTGACCCGAGCTGGAACTGGGCGCCTGGGGGCCGGGACTTCGACGCCTACATCATCCAGGTCTGGGTGCGGAGCGTCGGTGC
>DASUSP010000286.1:0-3637 GCA_036375035.1 Candidatus Limnocylindria bacterium | reverse complement strand
AGCGCCTCGAGGATGACCGGCGCCCCCTCGGCGAACTCGTGTCCCGTGAACACGAGCGCCAGCCGCCGGTGTTCCACCGGTCCACGGACGATGGCCCCCTCGATGCGTTGCAGGTCGGACTCCCGGGCAGGCCGGGTTGGGGTGGCGCCGGCCTCCTGCGCCCCGGCGGTACCGTTCGGCCCCGCGAGGGCCAGCACCACCGCCATGGCGGCCGTCGCGAGCCGGGCCGGTCCTGCTGCGATTCGGCCGCTCCGGCCGCCTCCCCTGATTGCACTAGTTGCCGGATTTGTTTCGGCGACCCGGCACGGTTTCGGCCGCCGGGTCCTTGACCTGCGGCGGGCGGGCTGGGTACCGTCAGCGGACACATCCGGGGTGCGAGGAGCGGTCATGGCAACAGCGGTACAGGTGGAGGCTTGTCGTTCAGCGGGGACCCTCAGTCTCGCCGAGCGCCTGAACGGCCCCTGGCACGAGCGGGCGCTCCAGATCTACATGGTCATCGTGCTGGCGCACTGGGCCGAGCACCTGCTCCAGGCGTTCCAGATCTACGTGCTCGGCTGGCCGGTGCCGCAGGCGCTGGGAGCGCTCGGCTACTTCTATCCGTGGCTGGTGAAATCGGAGGTGCTCCACTACGGCTACGCCCTCGTCATGCTGGCCGGGCTGTGGGTCCTGCGCGGCGGCTTCACGGGCGTGCAGGATCGCCGCTGGTGGAACATCGCGCTGTGGATCCAGTTCTTCCACCACATCGAGCACGCGCTGCTGCAGGGGCAGGCCATCCTCGGTCAGAACCTGCTCGACCGCCCCGTGCCGACCAGCCTGGTGCAGCTGTGGATTCCGCGCGTTGAGCTGCACCTGATCTACAACACCCTGGTGTTCGTGCCGATGGTCGTGGCGATGTACTACCACATGTTCCCGTCCCGGCAGGAAGCGGCGCACCAGCAGTGCACGTGCGCCTGGAACAGCGGCCTGGCGAACGCCACGTAGCCATCAGGGTGTCGGGGACCGATCGGCCGCCGGCCGGCGTTGCGCACCGGGCGATGGCCTGCGCCGGCGTCCTCGTGGCCTGCCTGCTGGCGGCTGGCTGCAGCCGCACGGCCTCGACCGCCGACGACGTCAGGGTCGAGTGGGATGTGTCGCCGGCGCCGCCGGTGGTCGGCCAGGCGACGGTGGACCTCAGGATCGTCGACGAGGCCGGCCGGCCCGTATCAGGTGCGACCCTTCGGCTCGAAGGACACATGACGCACCCCGGGATGGCGCCGGTCCCGGCGCCTGTCCGGGAGGCGGCGCCCGGCCGATACGAGGCGTCGCTCCCGTTTTCGATGGCCGGCGACTGGGTGCTGCTGCTCTCGGGCGAGCTGCCCGACGGCCGCCTGCTGCGCGAGCGCCTGGACGTTTCCGGCGTCCGCTCCCGCTGATCCGGCGCCGCCCTCCGCGCGGGCGGCGCCTCCATGCCGATGTCACCGACCCCCTCGACGCGACCGGCGGCCGATATCGACGTGCTCGCCTGGCCGGTGGTCGGCCCCTTCCTTCGCTGGCGCCATGCCAGGACCTCGCTCCAGCTGGTTCTCCTCCTGGTGGCCGCCGTGGCCGTCCTGCACGGCCTGACCGGCCCCGACCTGGCGCCGCAGAACCTGGCCAGCGTGCTCACCTGGGTGCACTACCGGGGGCTGCTCATCCTGGCGCTGCTGGTGGCCGGCAACGTGTTCTGCATGGGCTGCCCGTTCGTGCTGGTGCGGGACGCGGCGCGGCGCCTGCACCGGCCCCGCCGGTCGTGGCCCCGCCTGCTGCGGTCGAAGTGGGCGGGGCTGGCACTGCTGGTGGCGGTGCTCTTCGCGTACGAGCTGTTCGACCTCTGGGCGCTCCCGCAGGGGACCGCCTGGCTGATCCTGGCGTATTTCGGGGCGGCGCTCGCGGTCGATCTGGTCTTCACGGGCGCGGGCTTCTGCAAGTATCTCTGCCCGATCGGGCAGTTCAACTTCACCGCGTCGGCGGTGTCGCCGCTGGAGATCGGCATCCGCGACGCATCCACGTGCGCGGCCTGCCGGACGGCAGACTGCGTCAGGGGGCGGCGCCATCCCGAGCGCCCCGACGTCACCCTGCAGCGGGGATGCGAGCTGCACCTGTTCCTGCCCGCCAAGGTGGGCAACACCGACTGCACGTTCTGCCTGGACTGCGTGCAGGCGTGCCCGCACGACAACGTGGCGCTGGCGGTCCGGACCCCGGCGGGGGAGCTGGCCGACGACCGCGTGCGTTCGAGCCTGGGCCGGCTCTCGGCGCGGGGCGACCTGGCCGCGCTGGCCGTGGTGTTCACGTTCGGCGCGCTTCTGAACGCGTTCGCGATGACCTCGCCCGTGCACGCCGTCGAGCGGTGGCTGGCCGCCGCGCTCGATCTGCAGTCGGAGCTGCCGGTGCTCGCCCTGGTATTTGCCGCCGTGCTCCTGGCGGCGCCGTTCGTTCTGCTGGGCGGCGCCTCGTTCTCGACGCGCCTGCTCGTGCCGCCCGCGGATCGCCGGCCGGCCGGGGTGACGTTCCGGAGCTTCGCGCACGCGCTGGTGCCGCTCGGCTTCTCCCTGTGGCTGGCGCACTACGGCTTTCACCTGGCGACCGGCGCGCTGACGGTGATCCCCGTGTCCCAGAGCGCCGCGATCGATCTGCTGGGATGGGCCGCGCTCGGGGAGCCGCGCTGGACGCTGGTGGGCATGCGCCCGGGGAGCGTCTTCCCGCTGCAGCTCGGCGCCGTGCTGCTGGGCACGATAGGATCGATCTCGCTTGCCTGGCTCATCGCCGAACGCGAGCACCCGCGCTCGGCGCTGCGCGCCGCGCTGCCCTGGGCGCTCGTCGTCGTGCTGCTCGCCGCGGTGTCCGTCTGGGTGTTCCTGCAGCCCATGGAGATGCGCGGCACCTCGCTCGCGGGCTGAGGCTGTGTCGTGACGCTGCGTCAACCGCTCGCCGTCCTGCTGTTCGCCGCGCTGGCCGGCACCGCGCCGGTCCTCGCCCACGACGGCCCTCCCTTCCCGATCGTCTCCGCCCGGGCGGCCGGCGCGTACGAGATCGCGGTCTGGACCGATCCCGACACGACCGACGACGGGACGCCGGGCGGGCAGTTCTGGGTGATGCTGGAGCCGCTGGACGCGTCGGGTGCGCTGTCGGCGGAGACGACGGTGGAGGTGGCGATCCGCGCGAACGGCACGGAAGGCGCCTGGCAGCTGGCGCGGGCCGAGCCGGTGGAAGGGCGGCTGGACCGCCACTTCGCCGCCCTGGTGATGGATCACGAGGGGCGGTTCGACGTGCGGGTGGAGGTGGGCGGTCCGCTCGGCGACGCCGCGGTGACCGCCTGGGTGGACGCCACCTACGACCTGCGGCCGCCGCCCGTGCTGCTGGGCGTCTACCTGCTCCCGTTCCTGGCCGTCGGGGGCTTGTGGCTGAAGGTGCTGCTCCGGCGGCACCGGTCGCGTGCTGCGGGCGGGGAGGCGCGATTGGAGTGATGGTTGCGGGGGCGCGCAACCGGCGATGCTGGCGGCAGTGACGCGCGGCGGCGTGGGCCCGCCGCGGTTATGGGTGAACGCTCAAGCGCTCGCAATCAGGCGGGCTTCACGCAATCCCAGCGCACGTTGCTACCGAGCGCGCCGCAACCCATTTT
>DASUSP010000285.1:0-2818 GCA_036375035.1 Candidatus Limnocylindria bacterium | reverse complement strand
GGTCCTGATTATCAAACCCACCGCCGTGGGTCTGGCGCCCGGCGGCACCAAGAAGGCCCCGGCCGAAGCCGGGGCCTTCGCATCGGTCCCTGGTGGGAGGCTGCGTAAACCCTACTCGGCGGCCCTCAGTCGCCGGCTGAGGGCTTCCGACCTCTCCTCGCAGTCAACTTCAGCGGCACGATCGTGACGAGGAGCAGCAGTCCGGTAGCGATCAGCAGACCGATGACGCCCCACGGTGCGGCGAGTTCGCCGCCAGTGCTCGTGTCCGGAACCGTTGGCTCCGTCGTTGCCGTTGGCGCTGCCGTCGGCGCTGTCGTTCCGGTAGCCGCCGGTGACGGGCTCGGGGATGGCGTCGCGGCTGCCGCGCACACGTCCCCGGTAATGACATTGTCATCCAGGGTGACCGCGCCGTTGCGTGCCAGCGCGCGGCCGTTCTCGATGGTTGCGCCGGTGTTCAGGGTGATCGAGGTCAGGGCCAGGATGGTGCCCTGGAAGGCGGTGTCCGTGCCGAGCGTGGCTGAGCTGCCGACCTGCCAGAAGATGTTGCAGGCACTGGCGCCGTTGACGAGGCTCACGACGCTGTCCGAGGCAGTGGTGAGCGTGCTCCCGATCTGGACGATGAAGACGGCATCCGGATCACCCTCGGCGTCGAAAGTGACCGTTCCGGTCAGCTGAGCTGACGTCGAGTAGGAGTAGGTGCCATCGGTCAGCGTCAGGCCGCCGAGATCATCACCGGTGAGGTCTTGCGTGGGGGCACGACCCGCGGCATCGTCATAGGCGGTGGTCAGGTCCGCCTGGGCCTGCGCGGCGTCGGCGTTGGCCTCATGGACCGTCCCATTCACGATCCCGGGCGGAAATCCGACGATGGCTGAACCAGGACTCACGCCAAGGTCACCGTTGACCACACTCGGGCCGGTGTTGGTGACCGTCGATCCGGCCAGCACGGCGAAGCCGTCGGCCGTACCGAGGCCCACGGGCGCATGGGCCGCACGTACCGTCGAGCCGCCCAGTAGGGAGCCCGCCAGCAGCGCAAGGGCCATCAGGCCCGGAAGAAGGATGGTCGATGGGCGACGCATGAGACACCTGTCAAGGGTCGAGCGTGGCGGCCAATGGATTCAGCGACGGGGCCCGTGCCTTGCACGCTAGTACGGCATCCGCCGATGTCAACATGACGATGGTTCACCGCGCGCAGTCTCGGCAGCATGAGAGGCGGACGCCCACGGATGGGACGCCCGCCTCTCGGCTTGCGCTGAGGGTGAATCCGTCAGGCGCGGACGCCTGCGGACGCTATCGGCCCCTCTAGTAGTCCATGCCACCCGGCGGCATGCCGGGGACGGCCTTCTCCTTCTCGGGGATGTCGGTGATCACCGTCTCGGTGGTCAGCAGCAGGCCGGCCACGCTGGCGGCGTTCTCCAGAGCGGAGCGCGTCACCTTGGCAGGGTCGATGATCCCGGCCGCGAACATGTCGGTGTACTCGCCCTTCTGGGCGTCGTACCCGTGGCCCGGCTCCATCTTGCGCACCGCTTCGACCACGACCGATCCCTCCATGCCCGCGTTGAACGCGATCTGGCGGAGCGGCTCCTCGAGCGCGCGGCGCAGGATGTTGACACCGGTCGCCTCGTCACCGAGCGCCTCGACCTTGTCGAGCGCCGGCACCGCGTGGACCAGGACCGAGCCGCCACCGGCGACCATTCCCTCCTCCACGCCGGCACGGGCCGCCGACAGGGCGTCCTCGATCCGGTGCTTCTTCTCCTTCAGCTCGATCTCGGTTGCCGCGCCCACCTTGAGCACAGCAACGCCGCCGGAGAGCTTGGCCAGGCGCTCCTGGAGCTTCTCGCGATCGAAGTCGCTGGTGGTGTCCTCGATCTGGAGCTTGATCTGCGACTTGCGCGCCTCGATGGCGCTGTGCTCGCCCTTGCCCTCCACGATCGTGGTGGTGTCCTTGTTGGCCGTCACGCGGCGCGCCTGGCCGAGGTCCTCGATCTGCACGCTGTCCAGCTTGCGACCGACCTCCTCGCTGATGACCCGCCCCCCGGTCAGGGTGGCGATGTCCTCCAGCATGGCCTTGCGGCGATCGCCGAAGCCGGGTGCCTTGATGGCCAGCACGTTGATGGTGCCGCGCATCTTGTTGACGACCAGGGTGGCGAGCGCCTCGCCCTCGACATCCTCGGCAACGATCAGCAGCGGTCGACCGGCGCCGACGACCTTCTCCAGGGTCGGCAGGATGTCCGCCACGGCGCTGATCTTCTTGTCCGTGATCAGGATGTACGGGTTCTCCAGGGAGGCCTCGAGCTTGCCGCCCTCCGACGAGGTCACGAAGTAGGCGCTGACGTAGCCGCGGTCGAGCTGCATGCCCTCCACGTACTCGATCTCGAGCTTCAGGCCCTGGCCCTCCTCGACGGTCACCACGCCATCCTTGCCGACCTTGTCCATGACCTCGGCGATCGTCTCGCCGATCTCGCTGTCGCGCGCGCTGATGGCGGCGATGTGCGCGATGTCGTCCTTGGTCTCGACCGGCTTGGTGAGGTTCTTGATCTCGTCCACGAGGGCGGCCACGCCGCGCTCGATGCCACGCTTGAGACCCATCGGGTTGGCACCGGCGGTGACGTTCTTCAGGCCCTCGCGGATGATGGCCTGGGCCAGCACGATGCTGGTGGTGGTGCCGTCACCGGCCACATCGTTGGTCTTGGTCGCGACCTCCTCGAGCATCTGGGCGCCCATGTTCTCGTAGGGCTCCTCCAGCTCGATGTCGCGGGCGATGGTCACGCCGTCGTTGGTCATGGTCGGCGCGCCGAACTTCTTGTCGAGCACGGCATAG
>DASUSP010000284.1:0-2003 GCA_036375035.1 Candidatus Limnocylindria bacterium | reverse complement strand
CGTCGCTACGGCCGCCGAGTTCATCGTCACCGTGATCGCCGGCGCCCGGCGAGGGGTTTCGCCCTCCGGCGGGAACAGTTGGCGGGGGAGCGGGCCGGGGTTGCTACCATGGCGGTTCCCCGTCGGGCTGTGGCGCAGTTTGGTAGCGCACTTGACTGGGGGTCAAGGGGTCGCAGGTTCAAGTCCTGTCAGCCCGACCAGCGAGCAGGTCAGAGCCGGTCCGCAAGGGCCGGCTCTTCTGCTGCCTCCCGCAGCTTCGCATGGCGTCGTCCACGACGTCTGGGTCATTGCCGGCCGCGGGCTCCGATGGATCGTCGAGGCGATAGCCGTCGCCCCGCTCGTGTCGAGGCAATCGCGGTCGGCCCCCGACGGCTATCGCCTCGCGAGCGCCGGAGCGACCGTCATTGCCTCGGGGCCCCCGGGCCTCGCCGCTCGGGGCCCCCGGGCCTCGCCGCTCGGAGCCGCCCGTGACGTCCTGCCGCCCGTGACGCCCTGCCGCCCTGTCGCTGGCGATGTCCTGACACCCCGTGTCCGCAATCGCTGCGGCGGCCGCCATAGTTCTGGGGTGGATACACCCGAGACGACACTGGTGGTCGCTGCCCGAGGGGGCGACACGGCGGCGTTCGAGCAGCTGGTCGACCTGTACCGGCGGCCGTTGCACGCGCACTGCTACCGCATGCTCGGCTCGCTCCAGGACGCCGAGGACGCGCTCCAGGAGACCCTGCTCGCCGCGTGGCGAGGGCTGGGCGGGTTCGAGGGACGCAGCTCGTTGCGGACCTGGCTCCATCGCATCGCCACCAACGTGTGCCTGCGGCTGGCCCAGCGCCGGCCCCAGCGGGTGCTGTCGTCCGACCTGGGCCCGGCTTCGACCGACGTCCACGATCTCGGCGAGTTCCGGGCGGGCGACCCCGCCTGGCTGGAGCCCTATCCATCGGAGCCCGAGCTCACCGACCCCGCAGCCCGCTACCAGCAGCGCGAGAACGTCGAGCTGGCCTTCGTCGCCGCGCTGCAGAAGCTGCCCGCCACGCAGCGCGCGGTGCTGATCCTCCGGGAGGTGCTCGAGCTCTCCGCCGCCGAGGTGGCCGAGGCGCTGGATACGAGCGTGGCGTCGGTGAACAGCGCGCTGCAGCGGGCGCGCAAGGCCGTCGACCACCGGATCGTCCAGGGCACGCAGGCCGCTGAGCTGCGGGCGATGGGGGAGCGGGGCCAGCACGACCTGGTGGCGGCCTTCGTGGCCGCATGGGAGCGGGCCGACGTCGACGCCCTGCTCGACATGCTGGCCGAGGACGTACGCCTCACGATGCCGCCGTACCCCGCCTGGTTCCTGGGGAAGGCCGACATCGGGCGGATCCTGTCCGAGCACATCTTCCGGAACCCCTACCGCGCCCGGCCGCTCGTCGTCAGCGGTCAGCTCGCCGTCGCCTGCTACCGGCGCGACCCGGACGACGGCCGCTTCCTGCTCCGCACGCTCAACGTGTTGACCCTCCGGGACGGGCAGGTCGCCGAGATGAACGCGTTCCTCGACCCGTCCACCCATCGCTGGTTCGCGCTGCCGCAGGAGGTGCCGGGCACGAATCTCGCCGGGGAGCGATGAGTTGGCGCCTCTCCCCGTCTCTCAATGGGCATGACCACTCCCACGACAAGACACGCCATCGGCAGCCGCGAGGACTGGCTGAGCGCCAGGCTCGCCCTGCTCGACGCCGAGAAGGAGCTGACCCGGCGCAGTGACGAGTTGGCTCGCCGACGCCAGGAGCTTCCCTGGGTGCGGGTCGAGAAGGACTACGTCTTCGACACCGACGACGGGCCCGCCTCCCTGCGGGATCTGTTCGGCGGCCGCTCGCAGCTCATCGTGTACCACTTCATGTACGCCCCGAGCTGGACGGAGGGCTGCCCGAGCTGCTCGTCGATCGCGGACGGCTTCGACGGCATCCGGATCCACCTGCAGAACCACGACGTGGCCTTCACCGCGGTCTCCCGTGCGTCCCTGGCGCAGCTGCAGGCCT
>DASUSP010000283.1:0-5761 GCA_036375035.1 Candidatus Limnocylindria bacterium | reverse complement strand
CACCCGCAGCACGACCTGGCGATGCGTACCCTGCGCGGCGGGATGGCGGGCGGGATGCTCAGCGTGGACCTGGAGGGCGGGCGCGCGGCGGGTGAGGCGTTCCTCGGCCGGCTCCGAGTGGCAGTCCACGCCACCAGCCTGGGCAGCGCCGAGACCCTGTGCAGCCACCCGGCCTCGTCGTCGCATCGCCAGCTGGACGACGGCGCTCTGGCTGCGGCCGACATGACGCCCGGGATGGTTCGCATTTCCATCGGGCTCGAAGACCCCGACGACCTGGTCGACGACATGGTCGCGGCCGCCGGCACGTAGGCCGTTGGGCTGGGTCGCGTGACGGAGTGACGAGCATCGTCGACGTCTGGCGAGCGATCGACGCCGGAGCCCGACTCGTGTCCGGCGGCCCCGACTCGCTCGCACGGGCGGTACGCGGCGTGGCTCGCACCAGGGCGGTTGCGCCGCATCTGCCCACATCTGTCGACGGCCAACTGCTGCTCGCCGACGCGGCGCTCCTCGCCGGGCCTGAGCTGGACGCTCTGCTCGAGGCCATCGCCGAAGCCCGACTCGATCCGGCCGCCGTGATGGTGGGCGGGCCGACGGCCACCAGGCTGGAACCGTTGTCACGATCGAGCGTGCCGGTGCTGCTCAGCTCGGCCCCAATTGCCGGCCTGGCCGAGACGGCGATCGCCTTTCTCGGCGACGAGTCCGGTTGGCTGGCACGCCTGGCCGCAGACCTTCGCCTTGCGCTGGCCGAGGCCGCGCTGGCCGAGCCGCAGCCGAGCGCTCCGGCCGGGCTGCTCGCGGCCCGCCTGCGACGCGGCGTCGCCGTGGCTGAGGACGGCCGGCTGGCCGCCCTCCACGCCAGGCCCGCGGGGCAGGCATTGGCGGCGCGGTTCGTGGCGGCGCACAGGCGCGTCCTCAGCCACGCACAAACCGGCCCGGATCGGCCGGTCCAACGCCGCAGCGGAAACCTGTGGTTGCTGGAGCGCCGAATCAGCGCGGGCACATCGGTCTGGTTATTCGACGATCTGCCGCTGGCCTCGGTCGACGAGGTTGGGGCGGATGCCCTGACCATGACGCTGCGCGCCCTCCTGCGCCGTCCCACGGAGAGCCTTGGCCAGGGTCGGCATGATCATCGGGCGGCGGTAGCCCAGCCGGAGGCCGTGGATGCCACATCGGGAGTCCTCCAGCAGACGCTGTTGGCGGTGGCCCGCGCCAATGGGCGTGTCACCCCTGCGGCGCGAGCCCTGGGCGTACATCGCAACACGGTCCTCTACCGCCTGCGACGCGCCGCCGCCGAGCTGGGCGTCGACCCGCGCAGGCCGGATGACGCTCTCAGGATCCTTTCCGGCCGCGCGGGGACTGACGGCCGATAGGCGGGCTGGCATCGTTCGTGCCGAGCACCCTACACTGGCGACGGTTCGAGGAGACGATGCTTGGCGACCCCCACCGACCCGGTTCTCGACGTACCCACCGCCGCGCTGATCCTGCCCGCCTTCAACGAGGAGCGCGGGTTGGCGGCCACGCTGCGGGCGGTGGAGGCTGCCCTCAATGGCAACGTCCAGCGGGTGCAGATCGTCGTCGTCGATGACGGTTCCACCGACGGCACTGCGTCCGTGGCCGAGGCGGCCGGCGTCACGCTCGTCCGCCACCCCAGCAACCGTGGCAAGGGCGCTGCCATCCGCTCCGGGGTGGCAGCCACAGACGCCGCGAACGTGGTCGTGATGGACGCTGACGCCACGTATCCCCCTGATGCCATCGAGCCGATGCTGCGCCTGATCGAGGGTGGCCACGACTACGTGTCCGGCACGCGGCGGGCGGGCCGCCAGCACATTCCACTGATGAACCGGCTCGGCAACGTGGCGATCGCCACGGCAATCCGCCTGTTGGGCGGCTCATCGCTGGCCGACCCGCTCACCGGGATGTACGCCCTGCGGCGGAGCGCCCTGAGCCAGCTCGCGCCAGCCGCCAACGGTTTCGCAGTAGAGACCGAGATCGCGATCCGCGCCGCGCATGCCGGACTGCGCACTGCACAGCTACCGATCGCCTACGGGCGCCGTGAGGGGGTTTCCAAGCTGCGGCCGCTGCGCGACGGCTGGCCGATCCTGCGCACGATCCTAATCCTGACCCTGCTCCGCCGCCGATCCCGTCGAGCCCGGTCCGCCAGCTGAAGGTGGAGCGCACCGCCCGCCCGAGTCGTCGGCCGTGGCTGCAGGGCGTCAGCCTCCTCGCGGCAGCCGCCCTGGCCGCCGGTCTGCTGCTCCTCATAGGCTCGGCACTGCCGTATGCGCAGGTGCTGCGGCGCCTGGTCGGCATGATGGACGCCGCCGATCTCGCCCGGATGGTTGCGGCCGGCCTGCTGCTGACCGTGGCCGGCTCGATCGGCCTGGCACTGGCGCGATCCCGGAACGAGCGGCTGCCCGTCCGGGCGATGGTGGTGCTGGCGCTGGTCGTACCCGTGGCGGTCGGGGGCGTTGTGGCGGCTGCGAGCGCCCGGGCCATCCTGACCCCCGGGTTGCCGATCGCAACCGGCGCCCGCCTCCTGCTGCTTGCCGCCCCGCTGGCGACGGTGGTTGCGCCGCTCATGACGGTCATGGTGGGAATGCACCTGCCTCCTCGCACTCCCGGACCACCGCGCCGCCTCAGCCGGGAAGGGACCGTGCTGGGGCTGTTGCTCGCCGCCTTTGCGGCCATTGTGCTGCTGGGGCTCCTCCGCGAACCGCCCTTCACCTGGGACGAGGCGGTCTATGCACTGACCGCGCGCCACTGGCTGCTCGGCACCCCCGATAGCGGCTGGGGTCCCCACCGGCCGCTCGTCCTGTCGGCCCTCGGCGTCCTGCCCATGCTGGTCGGTTCCGAGGAGTGGCTCTTCCGACTCATCGGGCTGGCCTTCGGCGTCGGCGCGGTAGCGGCGACGTGGTACCTGGCGCGCGCTCTGGCAGGTCCCGTGGCCGGGCTGCTGGCGGCGGCCACGGTGGCGGCCATTCCGAGCGTGGGGTGGGATGCCGGCCTCCTCTTGAACGACGTGCCGGCCACCGCCATCTTGGTCGCCGGCACGGGCATGCTGTGGCGCATCATGGAGCGGCCCGCCCCCATCGGCTGGAGCCTGCTGTGGTTGGCGCCGATCGCGGCGGCGGCCTTCTACGTCCGATATGGCTCGATCATCTCCATCGCCGCCCTCGGCCTGGTCGCCATGGTCATCTGGCCGTCCCGGCTGGCTGCCGGCTGGCGACCGGTCCTGCTCAGCGCAGGCCTGCTGGTCGTGCTCCTTCTCCCGCACGCGATCTTCGCCAGCCAGCTGACCGGATCGCCGCTGGGCATCGCTTTCACCGCCCAGTCGAACGCACGCCCGGACTTTCCAGGGGCCGCGCTGGTCCAGTACGTGGCCTGGCTGCCTGGACCGCTGATGGGCCTGGTGCCCGCCGCTCTGGCCGTGCTTGGTCTGGCCGGCGCGGCCTATCGCCTGGCTGGTGCCGCGGCGCGCGGCCGCTGGGATGCCGGAGCCCGCTGCCTGGCTCTCCTGGTACTGCCCGCCCTGATCCAGGTGGCCGTGCTCGGCCTGGCGGTCCTGCCGCAGGGCCGCTACATCTACTTTCCCCTGGTCCTGCTCGCCGTCGCCGGCGTGGTGGTCCTGGCCGACGGCATGCGGATCCGCGGGCCGAAGGTCGGCCGGGCGATCCGGGACGTGAGCGTGTTCGCGGTGGCGGTCAGCCTGGTTGCAGCCGGGGCTTTGGTCGCGGAGAGCGCCGACACTCGTATCGCGCGCTCCGGCTGGGAGCGCGAGCTCGGCCGGTTCATCGGCGCCATGACCGATGGAGACTGCGCGGTCCTGGCCAGCGATGTGCCGCAGGTGACCTGGTATTCCGGCTGCGCGGCGGTGAGCTTCGGAGATGTCAGTCGCGCCGACCGCGATACCCTGCTGACGGGGCGCGACCGCTTCCTGGTGGTGCGCAATGACGGGCAATTCCAACCCGGCCCGGCTGTAATGGCTCGCTACCTCGCGCGCGTCGATCCGCAGCCCTTGGCCGTCTTCGAGGATGGAGCCGGCCGGGGCCTGACAGCCACGCTCTACCGCTTCACGCGCTGAAGGCCAGCCGCACGACCCATGGGCAGCGAGTTGTGCAATCTGCACAATAGAATGGGTTTGTGAGGGCGGCCATTGGCAGCCCGACTCAACGGCGGCTTCAGTACCCTTCTGCGCATCCCCTGAGCTCGACACATCGGTCACAAGGAGTCCTTGATGCCACCAAGCAAGTTGAACGCCGCCCTGAAACTGGCCGAGGAACGCAACCTGCGCTTCGTGAGCCTGCAGTTCACCGACATCGTCGGCCAGGTGAAATCGGTCCAGGTCCCGATGCACCAGCTGGAGGAGGCGGTGGAGCATGGGAAATGGTTCGATGGCAGCAGCATCGAGGGCTTCGCCCGGATCGCCGAGTCGGACATGTTCCTGGTTCCCGACCTCTCGACGTTCGCCCCCATTCCCTGGGAGCCGGGGATCGCGCCGGACGGCACGCAGCTGCCGACCGGCGCGGCACGCGTCATCTGCGACGTCTTCACCCCCAACGGCGATCCCTTCCCGGGTGACCCGCGTTGGGTGCTTCGGCGGCAGATCGATCGGGCCAAGAAACTCGGCTACATCCTGAACACCGGGCCGGAGCTCGAGTTCTTCCTGCTTCGCCGCTCAAACGAGGGCGTCGAGACGCTGCCGCACGACGCGGCCGGCTACTTCGACCTCTCCGAGGACCTGGGCACCGAGGTCCGCAAGGAGATGATGAACGACCTCGAGGCGTTCGGGATCAAGGTCGAGACCGCGCACCACGAGGTGGCCACCGGGCAGCACGAGATCGATTTCGAGTACGCCGATGCGCTGCGCACCGCCGACAACGCGGTCACGTTCAAGACGACGCTCAAGGCGGTGGCTGCGCGGCAGGGCCTGTACGCCACCTTCATGCCCAAGCCGTTCTTCGGCATGAACGGCAACGGGATGCACACCCACCAGAGCCTGTGGGACGTCAAGAAGGGTCGCAACGCCTTCGCCGATCCCAAGGACAGCTACGGCCTTTCGGACACGGCACGGAGCTACATCGCCGGCATCCTGGATCACGCCCGCGGCATGATCAGCGTGCTCGCCCCCCTGGTGAACAGCTACAAGCGCCTGGTCCCCGGCTACGAGGCGCCGGTCTACATCGGCTGGGCGCGGATCAACCGCTCGGCGCTGGTCCGCATCCCGCAGATCAGCCACGGACAGCTCAACTCGACCCGCATCGAGCTTCGCTGCCCCGATCCGTCCACCAACCCGTACCTCGCCTTCGCCTGCATGCTGGCCGCAGGCCTGGACGGCATCGAGCGCAAGCTGACGCCGCCGGACCCGGTCGAGGAGAACCTGTACCACTTCGACGCGGCGAAGCTCGCCAGCCGCAAGATCAAGCAGCTGCCCGGCACCCTGCGCGAGGCGCTCGACGAGCTGCAGGCCGACAAGGTGATCGCCGAGGCGCTTGGCGAGCACGTCTTCGAGCGCTTCGTGGAGGCCAAGACCGAGGAGTGGGACGAGTACCGCATGCAGGTCACCACCTGGGAGGTGGACCGATACCTGGAAGCGTTCTAGCCCGCGGCCTCACACCCGATGCCGGCCGGCGCCATTGGTTACCGGCGAACAGGTCCCACACGCTCGGCAGGACCATCTGCCCTTAACGGGACGTTCACCGGAGGCTATACTGCCGACGGTTCGCGAGGGCACCGCGCGGTCGCCCTCGGCCGGGCATGGGGG
>DASUSP010000282.1:0-5809 GCA_036375035.1 Candidatus Limnocylindria bacterium | reverse complement strand
ACGGCGTTGATCGCTGCGAGGAGCTGGTAGCGACCCGGAGCCACCCCGGCGGCCAGGCGCTCGCGCACAAGCCGATGACCCTCGGCGACCAGCGCCGCGTCCCAGGCCCCACGGTCCTGCTCGTCGAGGGGGACCAGTTCGCCGCTCGCCGAAACCCGGGCGGTGCGGCGGGCCTCGGTGAGCAGCATCAGCGCCAGCAGTCCGGCCACTTCACCGTCCTCGGGCATGAGGGCACGGATCAGGCGAGTGAGCCGGATCGCCTCGGCGGTCAGGTCGTGACGTACGGGGTCGGTGTCGGGGCCGGTCGCCAGGTAGCCCTCGTTGAAGACGAGGTACAGGACAGCGAGTACGCCGGAGACGCGTGCCGGGAGATCCTCCGCTGACGGCACCCGGTAGGGGATGCGAGCCGCCTTGATCTTGGCCTTCGCGCGGGTGATCCGCTGCCCCATGGCGGTCTCCTGCACCAGGAAGGCGCGGGCGATCTCGGGCACGGTCAGACCGCCGACCATGCGCAGCGTCAGCGCCACGCGGGTCTCCATCGCCAGCGCCGGGTGACAGCAGGTGAAGATCAGCCGGAGCCGCTCGTCGTCGACGGCGCCGAGAGGCTCTGACGGGTCGTCGTCGTACAACATCTGAGCCTCCTTCTGCTTGTCGTCGCGCTTGTTCTCACGCCGGAGCCGGTCGATGGCCTTGCGGTTGGCGGTGGTGGTCAGCCAGGCGCCGGGGTTTGGGGGTACGCCGTCGGCCGGCCACCGCTCCACGGCGGTCGCGAACGCCTCGGCCGCCGCCTCCTCGGCGATATCGAGGTCACCGAAACGCCTGGTCAGGGCGGCGACCACCCGGGCCCACTCCTCGCGGTGGGCGCGGCTGATCGCCTCCCGCACGTCGACCACGCTCACAGGAACGGCCGCACCTCGACCTTCCGATTGCAGGCCTTGGACCCCTCGGCGGCGAGCTTGAGCGCCACGTCGAGGTCGGCGGCCTCGATGATCCAGAACCCGGCGAGGTACTCCTTCGACTCAAGGAAGGGCCCGTCGGTGAACATCGCCTCCTCACCCCGGTTGTCGATGACGGTGGCCGTGCTGGGCGAGGCGAGGCCACCGGCGAAGACCCAGTGACCCTCCGCCTCGAGCCGTTCGTTGAACACGTCGATCGCCGCCATCTCATCCGGGGTGGCGAGGCCGGCCGTGTCGAAGATCACGGAAACCAGGTACTGCATCTCGGATCATCTCCTGTGGTTCGGGGCGCCCCTCGTGGGCGGCCGCTCACCCCTGCTACGAACACCACTGCCCCGATCCGACACCGCCGCCCGGATTTCTTTCAAGGGTTTTCTGGTACGCCGGTTGAAAGCGATCCGACAGCGCGACCGTTTCGCGGCGACCACGCTCACTTCCTCATGTGCGCGCCCAGTGCGGACGAGCTCTGGGACCAGATCGATCGCGAAGACCTGACCAGTCGTCCGCACATGCCACGCTGCGTGCGCTCCGCGGTCACGCTCGGCCGCGCCAAGGCGCTGCTCACCCGCTGGCTGCAATGTGAAGAGCGATTCCTCGTGGCAGGGGTAGGACTGCTCGGTGGGGAGCTCAGTTGCACCGTTGCTTCTGCCAGCTCCGCCGCCGCAAGCTGCCGGTCAGATCGTAAGGCTCCAAGATCTCCATGATCTCCTCCTCCGACTTCGCAGAGATCTCCTCCCAGAAGCCCCAACCCACCAAAGTGAACTCCTAGCACTGGCCGTACCCGCACCCACGCACGGACGACACAGCCAGCCGGGGACAAATCTGGCCACCAGCGGGGAGATCACATGGCCATCAGCGGGGGACAAATCTGGCCACCTACGGGAGCTTTCCAAGGCCGCCGACAGCCGGGTGCCGAATCCCGCTAGGCTGCACTGCCACTACTCTGTGCTGAGCGCAAATCGCGGTGAGCCATGACAACGTGTGCTCGCTGCAGGAGACCCCGGGACGGAACAGTTGACCGCACCCTGGCAGGCGTCCTCGTCCAGGCTGGTCGGCCGAGGCAGTGAGCTCGACCGCCTACGCCGGCTGCTGGAGGGCATGGAGAAGACCAGCACGGGGCGGATGGTGCTCGTCCACGGCGAGGCCGGGGTAGGCAAGTCGCGGCTGGTTCGGGAGGCCGCCGTGGTGGCCCGGCGAGCCGGTGTGAGCGTGTTCTCCGGCCGGGCGGTGCCGTCCGGCGAGGCGTACCGTCCGTTTGCCGAGGCGCTCAGCGCTGCGTTGCGGGGCCGCCCGCTGCCTAGGGAGAACGGCCTGCGGCCGTACCTATCTGTGTTGTCCGCGCTGCTCCCCGACATCGGCATCGAGGGCCGGTCCGACCCGCGTGGCGGGGTTGTCCTGGGCGAGGCGATCCTGCGGCTAATGACCACGCTGGCCAGCTCGCCGGGCGCCATGCTGGTGCTCGAGGACCTGCACTGGGCTGACCCGGATACCCTCGACGTACTGAGCTACCTGGCCGATGCGGCGAGCAGCTTGCCGGTGGTGCTGGTAGTGACCGCCCGGGATGAGCCGGACCCGCCGCAGCGGCTGCTCGACCTTGCCCTGACCTGCCAGGCCGACGTCATCCCGCTGAACCGGCTCGGCCCGCAGGACGTCCGCGGGATGGTGGAGTCCTGCCTGTCGGCTGCCCCGCCGGACGAGCTGGTGAGGTTCGCCATCGAACATGCCGACGGGTTGCCATTTCTTGTCGAGGAGTTGCTCACTGGGCTGGCCGCGGTCGGCGCGCTGGCCCCGGACGGAACCCTCACCGGCCCGTTGACCGCGAACGTGCCGCGCACGTTCGCGGCCACAGTGCGCCGTCGGCTGGCCGGCCTGGACCCGATTGCACGCTCGGTGGTGGAGACCGCCGCCATGCTCGGCCGCCGGTTCGACTGGCGGCTGATCCCGGAGATCACCGGGCTGGGCGAGCAGGTGGTGATGGCCGGCCTGCGGTCCGCGGTGGCCACCGGCCTGATCGCTGTGGACGCGGCCGACAACGACACGTTCCGGTTTCGGCACGCGCTGACCTGTGACGCTGTGCGCACCGACTTGCTGCCGCCGGAGCGCCGGACGCTCGCCCGGGCCGCCGCCGCGGTCGTCGAGCAGCGCGAGCCGGCTGCCTCCGACTTAGCCGCTGGGCTGTGGATGGCGGCAGGGGAGGACGCCCGGGCTGCCGAGCTGTACCTGTCCGCGGGAAGGCAGGCCCGCCGCGGCGGCGCGCTGCACACCGCGGACGCCCTGCTGACCCGCGCCGCCACCCTGGCCGCGGACAATCCAAGGCTTCGCCGGGAGGCGGAGGCCGTGCTGGTCGAGGTACTGGCCGACGCCGGCGACACCGACCGGGCGCTGGCGCTGGGCGAGCGGTTGCTGGCCCGCGGGGAGAGCTGGGTGCGGCTGACGCTGGCGGAGGTGGCAGCCGAAGCAGGCCGGTGGGACGTCGCCGCCTCCAGGCTGACCGAACTGCCGGACAGCAACGATCCGCGCGCCAGCGTGCTGGCCGCTCGGCTCGTGCACGAACACGGCCGGCCGGAGGCCGCGCAAAGCATCGCCAGGCGGGCGTTCACCGAGGCCGCGGACCGCAAGCAGTGGTCGGTGGCCTGCCAGGCACTGGAGGTGATGGGCCGCGCCGCGCGGGTGACCGACCTGGACGCGGCCCGCGACGCGTTCCTTGCCGCCGAGCAGTTGGCCATCGACCACGAGCTGCCGCTGGAACGGGTCTCCGCACTGCACGAGCTCGGCACCGTGGACCTGCTGCTGGACGGCTCCACCGTCCGGCTGGAACGAGCCCGAGTGCTTGCCCTGGACGCCGGCGCGCTGGCCCTGGCGGCCAAAGTCGACGTGCAGATCGCGGCCAGCCTGCTGCACCAGGACGCGGACGCCGCGCTGGTGCACGCCGAGCGCAGCGCTGAGCTCGCCCGCAGGTTGCGGCTGGACCAGCTACGGGCTACCGCGCTGTTCTTCCAGGCCGCCGCACACGCGCACGACCGCAACACCCCGGCGATGGAGCACTGCGTGGCCGAGGCCCACCGGCTCGCGCCGGACGACCTGGACGTCAACGCCGGCATCTGGGGCGCGGTGTACGCGCACGTCGCGCTGCTCGACGACGACCGGGGCCGGCTGGCCGAATGCCTGGATCGGGCCATCGAGTTCATGCGTAGCAGCCCCACCACGGCGCCGGCGCCCACCTACGGGTTGTGGGCACTAGTACGCACACTGGACGACCGGGAGGGCGAGCAGGCCCGAGCCGAGGCCCGCCCTTCCGGGGTGAACTGGGAGAACCGCGCGCTGCTCGGCTACGCCGACGCGGTCGACGCTGGCCGCAGGCGTAGGCCGAAAGAGGCCGAGCAGTTGCTCGCCGCCGCCGATGCCGCGATGGGCTCGCGGCCCTGGTGGCTACACCGGATTCGGCTGCTGGTTGCTGGCGATGCACTCGCCGACAGCTGGGGAGACCCGATCGGGTGGGCGAGGGAGGCACTGGATGTGTTCGTCCGGCGCGGCGACGACCGGCTGGCCACCAGGTGCCGCGAGATGCTGCGCCGGGCCGGCGTCCCCGTGCCGCGGCGCGGCCGGGGCGACACCGCGGTGCCGGCCCGGCTCCGCAGTGTCGGAGTGACCAGCCGCGAGATGGACGTCCTGCAGTTGGTGGCGAAGGGGCTGACAAACGGGGCGATCGCCGAGCAGCTGGTGCTCTCACCTCGCACGATCGAGACGCACGTGGCCAACCTGGTCGCCAAGACGAAGGTCTCCGGACGCAGCGGCCTGGCCTCGCTGGTTAAGTCCGGGATCGCGGCGGACTAACTCAGGGTGCCGCTCCCTATCGGCAGGCCCGGCCGTACGGGAGACTGCACGCAGGACGACTCCCGCGCAGGCCGGCGCTGGCAGCCGGTATGACGGGGCGACGGGGGAGCCGATTGGGGGGCCTGTCGGTCAGCGGGGTCTGCCCTCGGGTGGCGGGGGTCCGAGGGCAGACCTAAACGGGTGTCGTCCTTCTGCATTCCCCGATGTTGGGTAGTGCCACTCGGCAGTGTGTCAGGACTTCACGTTTGAGCGTGAGCAGGCCGGATGGGGGGTAGAGGATGACGAGGGCCACTTCGCATCCGGCAAGGAACGCGAGTGGATGCGTTATTCGGTGGGCCACCCGTAGTTGTGATCGTTCAAGCTGACGACCTTCGAGCCTTGGATTCGGTCATCGACTGCATCATTGAGCTGCCCATGGTGACCGACACCGAGACGCACATAGTCCGCCGTATCCAGGATGGGGAGAGACGGCCCTGATGCGACGGCACCCATGTCGCGTCTCCCGGGGCCCGTGGACGCCCCGGCCGAGGCCTTTCTGCTACCTTCTCGGCTCATACCGCACCGCCACCGCCCCCGAGCCGAACTCCAGCCGGCTCACGAGCTTCAAGTCGACGCGCTTCGACAGCCCTGCGAACAGCGTCGGCCCATGGCCTGCCAGCCTGGGGTGAACGACGATCTCGTACTCGTCGATCAAGCCCAGCTCGGCCAGTGCCTGCGGGAGCTTCACGCCTCCCGTGAAGAGTCCCTTGCCCGGCTGCTGCTTGAGCCGCTGAATTGCCTTCGCCAGGTCCCCGCCTACGAGCTCCGCGTTCCAGTCAACCCGCTCCAAGCTGCTCGACACGACGTACTTCTTCGCCGCGTCGATCGTCCGGGCGAAGGGCATCATCCACTCAGCCATCCAGTCAGGCTTCGCTCCCGTCCGCCCTGGCTCCCGCCACGCCGACTCCATCATCTCGTAGGTCACCCGGCCGAAGAGGAGAGCGTCGGCCCCGGCGATGTTCTCGGCCGCGTGACGATGC
>DASUSP010000281.1:0-2887 GCA_036375035.1 Candidatus Limnocylindria bacterium | reverse complement strand
ACGCTTCGCGGTAGCCACAGCGACCCCGGCTTCGCCGGCTTGATGGCGTCCCTTGCAAAGCGCCCGCAATGATTGACCGCCGATGCACGGCGCGTCAAGAAAGGCCAATGCGGCGTTGGCCTTCGATTAACTATACCCGCGCCACGCTCGAGAGGTTCATGTGGCCCTCAGCGCACCCACGCGGCGGCTCCGAGGCTTACGACCTCGCCCGCGCGGATTCCCGGCCCCGAGATCTCGAACGGGCGCGACTCCCCCGGCTCCATGCGGCCGCCAACGGCATCGTCCACGATCGCGCCGAGGAACTCTCCGCCAGGGCCGATGAACTCCACTCCCACCGTCGGGCTGCCGAATCGGCGGACGTCCTGCGTCTCGCGGATCGTGCCGCGGACCGTCGTGATGCCGTCGGGCCCCGTCTCCCACTCGAGGTCCGTCACCTCCAGCGGCAGGCCGGGCTGATCCTCCATGCCGCGCGTGGGGCAGTACTTGATATGCGTCACCAGGTCGCCGATCTCCCCGCTCCCCGGCTCCAGGACAGGCGTGGCCCCCATCAGGTAGACCGCCTCCTCGCCCGGCTGCAGGATCGCGGGCGTCGGGAAGAAGCGCCCACGGCGCCCCGAGGAGACCGACGAGCCATCGGTCCATTCGACCCGGATCAGAGGCTCGTAGAGCTGGAGCGGCTCATAGTCGTAGAGCGTGTTGAGGAAGGTGATCGGCTCCTCGCCGGTGTTGCGCATCTCGATGCGCATGGTGACCCAGCCCTGGTAGATCTGGACCTGCTGGACCATCTCGCCCCGGAACGGCTTGACCGGACCGGGGGGTGGGCCCACCTCGTAGCTGGCGGTGAGCAGCGACGGCAGGTCCGCGGTGGGCGTCGCCATCGGGGTGGGGGCCGGGGTCGAGACCGTGCCGCTGCCCGCGGGAGGGCCAGCCTCGCACCCCGCCACGAAGACGAGGAGCGCCGCGAGCGCCGCGGCGAGGGGTCGCCGAGCCTGGATCACCGGATGACGCCACCCACGCTGGGGCTGCCGGTCGGGAGCTTGATGCTGCGCAGCGCCTCGGCGAACGGCATGTCGCCGGCCGGCCGCGGCAGCTGGATGCTGGGCGAGGGGATGACCTCGATCTGGCGCTCCTCCTGCACCTCGACGCGTGCGGTGGAGGAGAGCTGCTCCTCCCACTGCAGGCGGCTGGCGAACGCCGAGGCCAGCGGCGCGCTGTCGCCGACCGGTGCCGACCAGGCCAGGACGGCGGCCAGCATCAGGGCAGCGGCCGGCACCATGACCCGCGTCGCGCGGGCGAGCGACCCGACGGTCCGCGTCCACCACGGACCGGGCGGCTCCGGATCGGCGGCCTGCAGCCGCACGGCGCGCCACACGGCGGGCGATGGTTCGAACTCATCGACGCGCTGCCGGAGCGCACGGCGCAGGCTGCTGGCCAGGGCACGGTCCACCGCGATCTCCTCCTGGCACGCTCGGCAGCGCTCGACGTGGGCCAGGTACTCGTCGCAGTCCGCGTCAAGCTCGCCGAAGCGGAACCGCTCCAGCAGGGCGCGGCTGACCTTATGGCAGCTCATCGGTCGCAAGGCGTCCGGCCGGCGCCGCCGCTCGCCGCTCGGCGGGCAGCAGCGCGCGAAGCGCCTTCAGGGCGTAGTGGAGCCGGGACTTCATGGTGCCGACGTTGCAGTCGGCGATCTCCGCCGCCTCGGCCAGCGAGTACCCGTGCAGGTAGTAGAGGATCACGGCGGTCTGTTGCTTGGGCGGCAACGCGTCGATGCCGCGCTGCAGGACCTCGATGATCTCGCGCGACTCCACGACCTGCTCCGGCCGCGAGGTGAGGTCCGCCACCACGTTGGTGATCAGCGCGGTGAGCGGCTCCATGATCGCGCGGCGTCGCGCGATGCGGCTGTAGCACAGGTTGGTCGTGACGCGCTGCAACCACGGCAGCGGCGAGACATCGGTCCGCAGCCGGTCGCGAACGCGGTAAGCCTTGACGAAGCAATCCTGCAGGATCTCCTCGGCCAGGAACGGGTCGCGCGTGATCGCCAGCGCGGTCGTGTAGACCGGCCGCTTGTACGTGTTGAAGAACTCCTCGAACGCGTCCAGGTCACCCGACTGCATGCGCTCGACGAGGCCATCCGGCTGCGTCGTACCCACTGGCACCCCGTGCTTCAACGGCCGCTTGGTGTCGAATACTACCCCTGGGGGCTTGACGACGTTCATTCGTCGCCGGTTTCATCGGCCGCGGCACCGAAGTCATGGCGCAGGTCCGGCCGCCGCGCGGCGCCCGCCTCGTCCAGTCGGCCGACGGGCGTGGTGACGGGGGCGCGCTTCAGCGCCTCTGGCTCGCTCGCCGCGCGCTCGGCGATCTCGCGCATCACCGCCACGAAGCGGTCGAGCGTCTCCAGCGACTCGGTCTCGGTCGGCTCGATCATCAGCGCCTCCTCCACGATCAGCGGGAAGTAGATCGTCGGGGGGTGAATGTCGTGGTCCAGGATCGCCTTGGCGATGTCCAGGGTGTTGACCCCGTTCCGGTGCTTCTGGCGACGTCCGCTGAAGACGACCTCGTGCTTGCAGACCCGGTCGTAGGGCAGGTCGTAGGCATCGGCCAGGCGCACGCGCAGGTAGTTCGCGGCCAGGACGGCGTCCTCGCTCACCGCGCGCAGGCCGGCCGCCCCGTTGGAGCGGATATAGGTATAGGCCCGGACGAACATCCCGAAGTTGCCGGTGTGCATCCGTACCCGGCCGATGCTCTCCGGCCGCGAGCCCGGCTCTTCGAGGGCGAAGCGCGCGCCGGGCGTCGAGCGGCCGGCCCAGGCATTGCTGCGCACCTCCTCCGGGTCGCCGGCGACCAGCAGCGGCATTGGCTCGGGCAGGAACGGCACCAGGCGCTC
>DASUSP010000280.1:0-4299 GCA_036375035.1 Candidatus Limnocylindria bacterium | reverse complement strand
CTCACTGCGGCGTAGCGCTCCGGCGCTCCCGCGCCGCGCTCCCGCGCTCCCGCGCCGCGGTCCGGCGCTCCGCGGGCACATTGTTCGCGTCCCGGACCATTGTGCGCTGCGGGTCGCCCGGCTTGGTACAACGTCACCCAGGCGGCACATTGGCGGGGCGCTGAAGCTCGCGACGGGCCTACCTGAACTCAATCGGTCGCCTGGCCGGCCCGAATCTCCGGCCAATGCTCTCCACGCCGAGCGCTGTACTCAACGACGCCTCCGGATGAGCACAATGCTCACTGGCCGGCCAATCCGCCGACCGGCATCAGGTCCGACCCCGGCCGCCGCAGGCGCCGCGAGATCCAGAGTCAGGCACGATCACGTCCGAGAGCGTTGCGGTCCACCGCGTCACCGACCAGGGCAAGCTGTGATGCAGCCACGCGTAGTCCCGTCGGGGAGGAGCGCGAGTCCGCCAACTCGCCGGGAATCAGCCGGTGACCCCGCCCTGCACCTCGCCGAGCAGGCGCCGAAGCCGGCGGCGCAGCACGCGGTAGGAGAGCCGCCGTCGCGCGATCTCGAAGTTGTGGCGGGCGATCCGTCGCTGGCGGGCCGGGTTGGCCAGCGCCTCGCGCACGGCAGCGACCGTCTCATCGGTGATGGCCCCGTCGATCTCGATGAAGCGGAAGCCCATCGGCGCGATGTCCGACACATAGACCGAGTAGCGGTTCACGACCACCGGCTTGCCGTAGAAGATGGCCTCGATCAGCGCGTTGCCGTAGCCCTCGTACAGGCTCGGGTAGGTGATCAGGTCGGCCGCCAGGTAGGCGTCGTGCAGCGTGTGCGCGGGTCCGAGGGGTTTGCCCTCGAGGTCCGGCTCGAAGCGGTCCGCGGCGTAGCGCAGGTGGACGTCCGCCTCCTCGGCCTGGCGCTCCATCCGCACCAGGTAGTCGAGCCCCTCGTCGCCGGCGGGCGAGGTGATCAGCAGCACCGATTCGGGGACTCGAAGGCGCGCCAGGAGCTCGATGGCCAGCTCGATGCCCTTGCGCGGCACGACGCGCGTGGGCTGCACCACCAGCAGGCCGCGCTCGTTCATGCCCAGCTCGGCGCGCATCCGGCGACGGACCGCGGGGTGCGGCCGCGGCCGGGGTCGCTCGAAGTCGAAAACGTTGGGCACCACCAGCGAAACCAGCCCGCGGCGCCTTCGCAGCTGGGCCGCCGCCAGGCTGTTGATACTGGCGTGGCGCACGTTCGGCAGATCCGGCGGGAAGGCCGCATCCAGCAGCCCGGGCACGACGCACTGCGCGAAGCGCTCGCGCTCCCACCAGTAGTCATGGTGATGCCCGATGGCCGGGATGCCGCTGCGCTCGACCACCTTCCGCAGCGCCAATCCGAGGGGGAGGTGCATCGGGATGGCCCAGGCGTTCTCGACGATCAGCGCGTCAAGCGCCTCGACGGCGATCCAGTTCTCGAGCACCGGGATCAGGAGGTCCGAGAGCCGCTCGATCTCCGCGCGAACAGCATCGGCGTCGCTGTTCGGATCGAACGCCGCAGCGGTGACGCGGGCTGCCGGGGGCCAGGTGAAGTGCATCGGCGGGACCAGCCGGGCGCTGGCGCGCAGCGCGTCCACCTCGCCGGCGCAGAGCCGCACCTCGTGGCCCATGTGCTCCAGGGCCATCTCCCACTTTGCGGCCTCGAAGGTGACGCCGTCGACACCGGCCAGCCGCGTGGCCACGATCCCGATGCGCATGGCCCGATGCTAGCGGCGGCGAATATCCCGGCGCCAGCCACCACGGGTACACTCGCGGCATGCCCCCCGTGTCCAGCTCCCTGCCCGTGGTCGCCATCGTCGGGCGGCCGAACGTGGGCAAGTCCACGCTCTTCAACCGCCTGATCGGCCAGCGCCTGGCGATCGTGGGGGACATCCCCGGCACCACCCGTGACCGCGTCTACGGCATCGCCGAGTGGAACGGCCGGCGTTTTACCGTGGTCGACACTGGGGGCCTCGAGCTGGAGCCGGGGACCGATATCGAGGCGCGCGTCCAGGAGCAGGCCCGAGTGGCGGTGGACGAGGCGGACGTGATCCTGTTCGTGGTCGACGCCGCGGCCGGCCTTGCGCCGCTCGACCACGAGGTCGCCGATCGCCTGCGCCGCGCCTCGAAGCCGACCATCCTGGTCGTCAACAAGGCCGACAACCCGCGCCGCGAGCAGGAGGGCCTCGAGTTCTTCGCGCTGGGCATGGAGCCGACCATCTCCATCAGCGCGCAGCACGGCCGCAACACCGGCGACCTGGCCGACATGATCGTCTGGGAACTTCCGCCTCCCTCGGATGCGGAGGCATCGGTCCAGGCCCGGGAGGACCTGAGCCCGGAGGAGCTGGAGGAGCTGGAGGAGGCGGAGATCGGTCCGCCGCGGGTGGCGATCGTGGGACGGCCGAACACCGGCAAGTCGACCTTCGTGAACCGCGTGCTGGGCGAGGAGCGGATGATCGTCTCCGACGTCCCGGGCACCACCCGCGACCCGGTGGACACCACCGTGGTCGTGGACGACGAGCCGATGATCCTGGTCGACACCGCTGGCATCCGGCGCCGCGGCTCGATCGACAAGGGGATCGAGCGCTACAGCGTGCTGCGCAGCATGAAGGCCATCGACCGGGCCGATGTGGCGGTGGTCATGACCGATGCCACCGAGGGCTACACCGCCCAGGACGCTCACGTGGTCGGCTACGTCCTTGAGGCGGGCAAGGGGATCGTGCTGGTGATCAACAAGTGGGACGTGGTCGAGAAGGATGGCCATACCGCCGACCAATGGCTCAAGGCGCTGCGCCGCGAGGCGCCGTACCTCGCCTGGGCCGACATTGTCTTCGGCTCGGCGCTGACCGGGCAGCGCGTGGAGCGCATCCTGCGCGAGGCGCGCCGCGTGGCCGAGGAGCGTTACCGGCGCGTGCCCACCGCCGACCTGAACCGCGTCGTGGCCGAAGCGGTCCGGGCCCATCCCCCTTCGCACGTCAGGAACCGGCTGCCGAAGGTGTACTACGCGACCCAGGCCAGCGTGGCGCCGCCGACGTTCGTCATCTTCGTCAACGACCCGGAGCTGATCCACTTCAGCTATCGCCGCTACCTGGAAAACCGGATCCGGGACGAGTACGGCTTCCTGGGAACGCCGATCCGGCTCGTCCTGCGTGCGCGGGAGTCGGAGGAGGCCGCGCGGCGATCGGCGCGTCCGCGGCGGGCGAGGGGCGGAGCGGCCAGGCGCGGGGGCGGTCGAGGTCGCTAAGGCACTGCCACGTGTGATGGCAGGCCGAATCACGCTCAGCACGTGCGTGTCCAGCTGCGATCCCTGACGCCTTAGTGCTCAGCGCTGCCACTACGCGCATATCGGCAGTCGGGGCACGAGCCCGCTGTCGCCGGTCAGCTCCCGCGGCATCAGGCACAATGGGCGGCCGATGACCCGGATCCTCCTCTACACCGGCAAGGGCGGCGTGGGCAAGACCAGCGTGGCCGCCGCGACGGCGCTGACCTGCGCCCGGCTCGGGTATCGGACCATCGTGCTCTCGACGGACATCGCCCACTCGCTGGGCGACGCCTTCGGCGAGGAGCTTGGGCCCGAGCCGCGGGAGATCGCTCCCAACCTGTGGGCCCAGGAGTCGGAGGTCTTCCACAACGTCGCCAAGTACTGGGGGCGCATCCAGGAGTACGCGGTCAGCGTGCTGAAGTGGCGCGGCCTGGACGACGTGCTGGCCGAGGAGATGACGGTGCTGCCCGGCATGGACGAGGTCGGCAGCCTGCTGTGGATCGCCGAGCACCATGACTCGGGCAACTACGACGTGATCGTGGTCGACGCGGCGCCCACCGGCGAGACGCTCCGCCTCCTCTCGCTGCCGGAGGCGGCCAAGTGGTGGATGGAGAAGATCGAGCCGATCGGGAAGCGCATCACCAAGCTGACCGGGCCGCTCATCCAGCGCGTGGTGGGCATGCCGATGCCCGGCGACGACGTGTTCAACGCCGGCGAGGACCTGTTCCGCAAGCTGGAGCACATGCACGAGCTGCTCGCCGATGCCGACCGCACATCGGTCCGGGTGGTGCTGACGCTCGAGCAGGTCGTGATCAAGGAGGCGCAGCGCTCCTTCACCTACGTCCACCTCTACGACTACCCGACCGACCTGGTCGTCGCCAACCGGATCCTGCCCGATGACGTGGGCTGGCACTACTTCCGCGGCTGGTACGAGGCGCAGCAGCGTTATGGACCGATGGTGGAGGAGCTCTTCGCCCCGATCCCCATCCGCTACGCGCCCTTCTTCGACCGCGAGGTGGTGGGCAT